>NZ_JADDKI010000423.1:0-1789 GCF_015356725.1 Dietzia sp. SYD-A1 | reverse complement strand
GTGGTGCGCTCGTACCCGTCGCCGAAGTGGGCGGCCAGCGGCTCCAGCGGGGAGTTCGCGGCCAGGATGAACGCGCCGACCGTGACGGCCACCAGGACCAGCGGCGCCGCGACGGCGCGGCGGGCCGTGAGGCGTGCCAGGTCAGAGCGGCGTTCGCCGAGTCGGCGGATCACCGGTCGCGGGCCCAGGAGGCGAGCGACCACCACGGCCCCCACGTCACGCCGTGCGTGTGCGGTTCGAGGATCGGTGCGGGCCGGGTGTGGCCGGTGTCCCGGAGAACGTAGGTGTGGTCCAGGGTGGCCAGGAAGACGTGGCCGGGGGCACGGGCGTAGGCCCGCTGCGCCTCGCGGTAGAACTCCGTGCGTTCGACGGGGTCGGCGGTGGTGCGGGCCGCGTCCAGGGCCGCGTCCACCCGCGGGTCCCCGAAGTCGCCGGGGTTGTCCAGCGGGCCGGTCGCGGCGGTCCGTGAGTGCAGGGCCCGGTAGGCCTGGGTGTCCACGGTGTAGGGGTTGTCCCCGCCGCCGAGCAGTATCGCGACCTCGCCGATCCGCTGCTCGATCTGGTCCCAGCTGCCACCCCACACGGTCACCGCCACCCCGAGCTCGCGCATCTGGTCGGCGAACGCCGAGGCCAGCTCGCGACGGAGCGGGTCGGTGGCGGGGTAGGCCAGGGTGAACTCGGCGCGCTCGCCGTCCCGGACCAGCACGCCGTCGTCGCCTGGCCGCCATCCCGCGCCCCGCAGGGTCTCGGTCGCCTCGACGCTGCGCTCGCCCGCGGCCCGGGGTTCGGTGAACGGCGAGGGTTCGTACTCCGGGTAGGCAGCGCTGATGGGGGAGGCCACCGGCCTGCCGTGCCCGGACAGGACTCTGTCCACCAGGTCGTCGCGGTCCACGGCCACGTTGAGCGCCCGACGGGCCGCGGGGTCGCCGGCGAAGGGATGCGACATGGGCAGCGCCACCGCTCGCCAGTCCGCCGAGGTCACCGAGACCAGCTCCAGACCGTCCCGGCCGGCCAGCCCCTCGGCGAGCCGGGGCGGCAGCGAGGCCCCGTCGACCTCCCCGGCCCTCACCATCTGCGCCCGCGCATCGGCATCCGGCACCGCGCGGATGACGAGTCGGGTCACCTCGGGCGGGCCGTCGCGGTGCTCGGGAAAGGCCTCGAGCACGGCCTCCGCGGCGGTCAGGCGGTCGAGACGGTAGGGGCCCGTCCCGACAGGCTCCGAGTTGAGGACCGACGCCGATGCCGGTCCCGGGGTCAGCGCCTCCGAGGGGGCGATGCCCAACAGCAGCCGGGCCGGCATCCCGGGGTCGGGCGCGCCGAGGTGGAAACGCACGGTGAGCGGGTCGGGGGTGTCCACCTGCTCGATCGTGGAATAGTCCGAGGCGATGGGGGAGGCCGAGCGCGGGTCGACCACCGCCCGGTAGGTGGCGGCCACGTCGCCCGAATCCAGCTGCGAGCCGTCGTGGAAACGAACCCCTTCCCGAAGTCGGATAGTCCAGGTGAGCCCGTCGTCGCTCACCTCGGGCTCCGCCGCGGCAAGGGCGGGTTCGAGCCGTGGCAACGTCGAGTCGTCCTCCGCGGCCGGGCGCAGGAGTCCCTCGTACAGCGGAGAGACGCCGGTCGATCCGTATCCGGACACCGGGTTGAACTCACCGGGGTCCCCGCCGTCCGCCAGGACGATCTGATCCACCTCCCCCCGGCCACCTTCTGCCCGGTCCCCGGCGGGGGAGGAGGCGGGCGCCGAGCAGCCGGCCAGGGCCAGGGTGACGGCGAGCGCCGCGGCCAGGCT
>NZ_JADDKI010000042.1:0-11895 GCF_015356725.1 Dietzia sp. SYD-A1 | reverse complement strand
GCGCTGCCCGCCGGTTGCCGACGACCCCGCCCTGACCGGCGGGGTCGTCTGCGTCGGAGCACCCGCCCGACACCCGGTAGCCTGGTTGTCCCGCACCGTGCAGTCCGACGCGACCGCCGCCCGGTCCACACCCTCGAGAGGAGCGCGCATGACGGAGTCCGACGCCGTCGACGAGGAGCAGCGCCACCTCGGTCGTCTCCTCGACCGTCTCGAGGAACTGCGGTCCGACACCCGGGCCCGCCTCGACGCCGTCCTCCGGGGTACGGGGGGCACGCCACAGGCGAGGTCCGAGAGAGAATCGTTCGCGCGGCTCTATTCGGCGGAACTGGCGGCGTACAACGCCGCCAATCTGGGCCTGTACTTCGGACGGCTGGACATGGCCGACGGGGAGGTCCGACGGATCGGCCGCGTGGGGCTGAGGGACGACGACGAGGACCTCACCCCGCTCCTACTGGACTGGCGGGCGGACCACAGCCGCCCGTTCTACCTGGCCACCACCGCCCGTCCCGAGGGCGCACACCGTCGCCGGCACCTGCGCACGATCGGGCGGAGGGTCATCGGGGTGCACGACGAATTCCTCACGGCCCCGGCCGACGGGGAGATACCTGAGAACCACGACGACGTCGTGGGGGAATCCGCGCTGCTCGAGGCCCTGGACAGCGCGCGGTCCGCCCACATGACCGACATCGTCGCGACCATCCAACGAGAGCAGGACGAGATCATCCGCAACCCGCACGCCGGGGTGCTGGTGGTCCAGGGTGGGCCGGGTACGGGCAAAACCGCCGTGGCCCTTCACCGTGCGGCCTACCTCCTCTACACGCACCGCCGCAGGCTTGATCGCAGTGGCGTCCTCATCGTGGGTCCGAACGCGCGATTCCTCGACTACATCGCGCGGGTCCTGCCGTCGCTCGGGGAGTCGGGCGTCGTCCTGCGCACGCTCGCGGACCTGTTCCCCGGGGTCCGGGCCACCGGTCACGAGACGCTCCGCGGCGAGGAGGTGAAGGGGTCCGCCGACATGGTCGACATCCTCAAGGCCGCGGTCCGCGCCCGGCAACTCGCCCCGACTTCGGACGTGGTGGTGCGGTGCGAGGGCCATGCCCTGGTCCTCACACCAGCGGTGGTGCGCGCTGCCCGCGGCCGGGCCAGGATGACGCGACGCCCCCACAACCAGGCGCGATCCACCTTCCTGACCAAGATCGTCGACGCACTCACCGAGCAGTACGTTGCCGTGCTCACCGACCCGGTCGGGCAGGCGGAGGACGCCGCCTGGTCCCCCGGGGAGGGTGGGGTCGGGGACCTCGGGGATCCGGCCCGCCCGCTGCTGGACTCGGATGACAGGGCGGCGCTGCGCGCCGAGGTGGAACGTGCGCCGGAGGTCCTCGCCGCGATCGACGAGTGGTGGCCCACCCTGCGTCCGGAGAGTCTGTTGGCCGACCTGCTCTCCAGCCGCGAGCGCATCTCCGAGGCTGCCGGTGATTATGTGGCCGAGGACCAGGCAGCCCTCTTCCGTGAGGACGGTGGTGCCTTCTCGGTGGCGGACGTACCGCTCCTCGACGAGCTCGCCGAGCTGCTGGGCGAGGACCCGGCGGCGGAGGGCAGCGACGCGGACCGGGCCTGGGCCGAACAGGTCCGGCAGGCCGAGGAGGCCCTCGAGATCCTCACCGGGTCGGCGGTCCAGGACATCGAGGACGACCTCGACCCGGAAGTCCTCATGGCGTATGACGTGGTCGATGCCGAAGCCCTCGCCAGAAGGCACAGCGCGGACTCGGACCTCACCGTCGCGGATCGCGCCGGCGCGGATCGGACCTGGGCGTTCGGTCACGTGATCGTCGACGAGGCACAGGAACTGTCCGTCATGGCGTGGCGCGCGTTGATGCGCCGCTCCCCCAACCGGTGGATGACGCTCGTCGGGGACGTCGCCCAGACCTCGAGCCCGGCGGGCATCGACTCATGGCACGACGCGCTGTCGCCCTACGTCGACGACCGCTGGGTCCTCTGCGAGCTCACCGTCAACTACCGCACCCCGGAGACCGTGTCCGCGGTGGCGGGGCGACTACTCGCGCAGATCGACCCGCGAGCGACCTCACCGCGCCCGGTACGGGCGGGCCACCGTCCGGTCGCATGGCTCGAGACCGAGGCACGGTCGCTGGGCCGGGTCGTGGCCGATGAGGTCTCCGTCGTCCCGCAGGACCGCGCCGTGGCCGTACTGCTGCCCGACGGACCCGAGGAGGAGCACGCCCGCGAGATCGCCGACCTCAGGCGCGCCGTCGCCGAGGCACGCCCCGACACCTCGGTCCTCCCGCTGTCGCTGGCCAAGGGGCTCGAGTTCGACGTGGTGGTGGTGGTGGATCCGGAACGGGTCCTCGGACGGTCCCCGCAGGGACTCCAGGACCTCTACGTGGGGGCCACCCGCGCCACCCAGGAACTGGTCCTCGTCCAGCCCGGACGGTTCGGCCCGTTGCTCTCACTGATCCGGGAGTCGGTCACGGACGGTCCCGAGGAGCTCACCGCATGAGCATCAACGCCATTGCACGACTCTCGGTCGCCACGGTCGTGTGTGCCGTCCTGGCGGTGAGCACCGGATGCGCCACCGGGGAGGACACCACCGACCGGACCGTGCGCGCGGACACCGTGGGGCAGGGTGCCGACGCCGCCGACGGGCAGCCCGCCGGAACCGCGAGTGGACCCGCCAGGAACGGCAGCGAGCAGGAGTTCCTCGATCAACTCGCCGCCTCAGGACTACCCACGGAGATGACCGCGGCCACCACGGTCGAGGTCGGCCTGGGCATCTGCCGGAGCATCTCCGACGGGGCCGATACCGAGACGATCCTGGATCACCTCCGGCCACTCACCAGCGCGATCGCCGCCCAGGACGCCGACCGCGACACCACCGCGGTCGGCCGGGCCCTCATTGACGCCAGCCGGGCCCACCTCTGCGGCTGACCACCGGCCGGTCCGGCTCGGGTGATCCGTGTACTCAGGTCGTGTGCACGATGAGGACGTCGCACACCGCCCGACGGGCAGCGTCGGCGGGCACCGAACCCAGGAGTCGACCGGTCAGCGAGTTCAGCCCCTTGTTGCCCACAACGAGCAGATCCGCCTCCACCTCGTTGGCCAACTTGATGAGCGATTCGACGGGCGCCCCCTTGACGGTGCGCGCCTCGATGGTGGACGCCCCGGCGGCGGCCGCCCTGTCTCTCGCGGTCCGGACGATGTCCTCGGCGGGATTGTCACCGCGGATCTGATAGGCGTCGTCGCCCAGCTGATCCGCGGCCTGGCTGACCGACCGCGGGTCGGCGGGCACGTAGGCGCAGGCGATCACGAGAGTCGCGGACTCGTCGGCGGCCAGCGCCGCGGCACGATCGACCGCCCGGTAGGACGACTCCGAGCCGTCCGTTCCCACGACCACCTTGTTGTAGGCGCTCAATTGTCTTCCTCTCGTCGGCAACACGTGCTCCCCAGCGTAGTGCGCGGAGGCCCGCGCCGTGCCCGGTAGGCGCGCGACGTCACAGTGACGGGTCAGTCGACTCCGGCCTCGCGCATCCCCTTGAGCTCCTTGCGCAACTCGGCGATCTCGTCGCGGAGCCGACCCGCCAACTCGAACCGGAGGTCCGTGGCCGCCGACATCATCTGCTCGGTCATCTCCCCGATGAGCTTCTCGAGTTCCGCACGCGGCCGCGCCGAATCGCCCGCCGCCCGTGCCCCCACGAGCTCGGGCCGGTCCCGCGGGTCGGGGGACGACTCCCCGCCGCCCTCCTCCCCGACCCTGTCGAGGATGTCGGCGATCTTTCTCCGCAGTGGCTGGGGGTCGATACCGTGCTCGGTGTTGTATGCGACCTGCTTCTCACGCCGACGGTCGGTCTCCTCGATGGCCTGACTCATCGCTTCGGTGACGGAGTCCGCGTACATGTGGACCTCGCCGGAGACGTTACGGGCCGCGCGGCCGATGGTCTGGATGAGCGAGGTGCTCGAACGGAGGAAGCCCTGCTTGTCGGCGTCGAGGATCGCCACCAGGGAGACCTCGGGCAGGTCCAGCCCCTCGCGGAGCAGGTTGATGCCCACCAGGACGTCGAACTCGCCACGGCGCAGGTCCCGGAGCAGCTCCACCCGCTGCAGGGTGTCGATCTCCGAGTGCAGATAGCGCACACGCACGCCGAGCTCCAGCAGATAGTCGGTGAGGTCCTCGGACATCTTCTTGGTCAGGGTGGTCACCAGGACCCGCTCGTCGCGCTCCGCACGGGCGCGGATCTCTCCGAGGAGATCGTCGATCTGCCCCTTCGTGGGCTTGACCACGATCTTCGGGTCCACCAGACCGGTGGGCCGGATGACCTGCTCGACGAACTCGCCCCCGGTGCGTCCCATCTCGTACGTCCCGGGGGTTGCGGAGAGGTACACCGTCTGGCCGACCCGGTCGGAGAACTCCTCCCACGTGAGCGGACGGTTGTCGAGCGCCGAGGGGAGCCTGAAGCCGAAGTCCACGAGGTTGCGCTTGCGGGAGGCGTCGCCCTCGAACATCGCACCGATCTGCGGGACGGTCACGTGGGACTCGTCGATGACGGTGAGGAAGTCCTCGGGGAAGTAGTCGATCAGCGTCGCCGGAGCGCTTCCCGCCGCGCGACCGTCGATGTGTCGCGAATAGTTCTCGATCCCGGAGCAGAACCCGACCTGCTGCATCATCTCGATGTCGTACGAGGTGCGCATTCGCAGGCGTTGCGCCTCCAGGAGCTTGCCCTGGTTCTCCAGCTCCGCCAACCGGGCCTCCAGCTCCTCCTCGATCGAGGCGATGGCCTTGGCCATCCGCTCGGGCCCGGCGACGTAATGCGTCGCCGGGAAGATCCGAACCTCGTCGACCTTCCGCACGACATCGCCGGTCAACGGGTGGATGTAGTAGAGCGCGTCGATCTCGTCACCGAAGAACTCGATACGCACGGCGAGTTCCTCATAGGTGGGGATGATGTCGACGGTGTCCCCCTTGGCACGGAACGTGCCCCGCGTCATCGAGACGTCGTTGCGCTCGTACTGCACGTCCACCAGCAGTCGCAGCAGCCGGTCACGCTCGACTTCCTGACCCACCGCCAACGAGACGGACCTGTCCAGGTAGGACTGTGGCGTGCCGAGACCGTAGATGCACGAGACCGAACTGACCACGACTACGTCGCGTCGCGAGAGCAGTGACGACGTCGCGGAGTGCCTGAGCCGCTCCACGTCGTCGTTGATGGACGAGTCCTTCTCGATGAAGGTGTCCGTCTGGGCGATGTACGCCTCGGGTTGGTAGTAGTCGTAATAGGAGACGAAGTACTCGACAGCGTTGTTGGGGAGCATCTCCCTCAGTTCGTTGGCCAGCTGCGCGGCGAGGGTCTTGTTGGGGGCCATGACGAGGGTCGGTCGCTGGACCTGCTCGATGAGCCAGGCCGTCGTGGCGGACTTACCGGTACCGGTGGCGCCGAGCAGCACGACGTCCCGCTCGCCTCGCCCCAGGCGCTCGGTGAGCTCGGCGATCGCCGTCGGCTGGTCCCCGGACGGGGTGAACTCGCTGACCACTTCGAACCTGCCGGTGGACCGCTCGACATCCCCGATGGGACGGAACTCGGAATAGGACAGGACGGTCGGGTCTGCGGGGATCCCGTCGTCGGGGATCTCGGTCGCGAAAGCCATACCGCAAGCTTACGAGTCGACACCGACACCCGCCTCTCGACGAAAGAGCCCCCGCATCCCGGGTTGCCATTACTCTGCACACAGACTCCCCTCATCTCGTCCCCTCGTCTGGAGAATCCGTGTCCCGCAGCACACCTCGTCGTCGTCCCCACCTGTCCCGTCGGACGCGGGCACCCCTGGCGGCGGGTACCGTCGTCGCTCTCGCGATCGGCGCGCTCACGGCGCTGACGGCACTGCCCCCGGTCGCGTCCGCGGCGCCGTGTGACCCGTGGCCCCCGACCGGCGGGACCGGACTCGGCTCCGGTTCCCTCTCCGGATCCGCCGCCATGCCGACCGACGCACCGGCCACCCCCTGGGCGAACGGGGCCAGTGGCTACATCCCCATCCTCCAGGGACGCACGACGACGGTGGAACTGCTCACGGGGCCCACGAGTCCCAACCGGACGGTCGAACGGTTCGGCATCTCAGGAACCGACCTGGGAATCATGTGGAAGAACGGGGACGCCTCGAACCCCCAGGTACTCATGGCGCTCGGGGACACGATGGGCGACTGCAGCCTCCCCGGCACCCAGTGGCGCAGCAACATCCTGTTCCGCTCGTCCGACCGGATCCTGTCCAACGGGATGCGGGTCGACAACGCTCCGATGGAGCGCAGCGGTCTGGCCAAGTCCATCCTTCCCCGCTCGAATCTGCCGGGCGAGGTGACCGTCATCCCGACCGCGGGTGTGGAGGTCGCCGGTACGCAGTACCTGCGGTACATGTCGGTCGCCAGCTGGGGCGCCCCCGGTGAGTGGGTGACCAACTACTCCGCGCTCGCCGAATCAAGGGACAACGGGGAGAACTGGACCCCGGTGGCGGGCACCGCCCGGACCGGGACCGGCAGCGCTCGCCTCATACCGTCGGATCTCGGCGCCCCGTTCACCACCCACACCGCCGGCCAGATGAGCGCGTTCCTCAAGCACGACGGCTTCGTCTACGAGTACCTGACCCCGTCGGGCCGCAACGGCGCCGTGACCCTCGCCCGCGTGCCGGAGCGGTCGATCAGGACCATGTCGGCCTACGAGTTCTGGACCGGTGCCGGCTGGGGCCGCGACCACCGCTCCGCCGCGGCGGTGATGCACCCCCGTGTGAGTGAACTGTCCGTCTCCTGGAGTGCTCGACTGGGTCGGTTCATCGCCCTGTACACCAACGGGAACAACGACATCGTGATGCGGCAGGCCGCGAGGCCCGAGGGTCCGTGGTCCGGGGAGGACATCCTGCTGTCCTACCGGCACGTGCCCACCCTCTACGGTGCGTTCGTCCACCCGTGGAGTCCGGCGGTCGAGACGGTGGGATCCGACCTGTACTTCACCATGTCCACCTGGGACGCCTACAACGTCTTCCTCATGCGGACCGACCTCGATCTGATCCCCCCACGGACCCTCCCGGCCGCCGACTCCCGCATGCGCGTCGCGGACAACAGCTGGACCACCGACACCCCGGACCCCGCCGAGACAGGCGAGACCGTGCTCGTCGAGCGGCGTCCGATCCCGAGATCCTGAGATGAGCCGGGCACTCCAGCGGCTGGCCGCGACCGCACTTGCTGCGGTCGCGGCCTCCGTCGCCGCGATCGCCGTCACCGGGTCGGGCACCGCCACGGCCGGGCCGTGCAGCGTCATGTTCGGCAACTTCGGTTCCCTGCTGGAGAACCAGACCGGTGCCGGGATGGGCGGGGGTTCGCTGGGACCACCCGGATCGGGGTCGACCGGGCCCCTCGGGTCCGCCTCGCGGGCCCTGGGGTCGGCCGACCGCTCCGGGTCGCTCGTCCAGCAGCTCGAGACCGGGTCCCTGGGCAACGGCCTGTCCGGCTCCCTCGACACGGTCACCGGATCCGTGTACGGCATGCCGCCGTGGATCACCGGGGAGGAGGGCACAGTCCCCGTCCTCCGCGGCCCGACGCAATTCCTCCAGCTGGTCACCGGCCCCACAGGTCCCGCCGACACCGTCAGCCGCTACGGGGTGACCGGGACCGATCTCGGGATCATGTGGGACAACGGACACGCCACCGATCCGGAGATCCTCATGGCGTTCGGCGACACCATGGGTGACTGCACCCTCCCCGGGAGCCAGTGGCGGTCGAACGTCCTGTTCCGGTCCGGTGACACCGACCTCGGCGACGGGCTGTCCATCGACTCCGCGGCCACCGGTCCCGACGGCCTGGCCAAGTCCATCGTTCCCCGTTCGGGACTTCCCGGGGAGGTCACGATCATCCCGACCGCGGGAATCGCGATCGAGGGGGTCCAGTATCTGCGCTTCATGTCGGTCGCCCACTGGGGCCAACCGGGGTCGTGGACCACCAACTACTCGGGGTTGGCCTATTCGACGGACAACGGCGAGAACTGGACCGTCGTGCCCGCTCTGGCACGGCCGATCACCTCCGCGGTCCCGGTCGGCGACGGCGCACCCCCGGTGGACCCTGTCTGGCGGGACTCGCAGATGAGCTCGTATCTCACCACCGACACCCACCTCTACGAGTACCTCACGCCGTCGGGTCGGCAGGGCTCAGCGATCCTCGCCCGCGTCCCGCTCGCCGGGTCACCGTCTGCGGAGGACCTCGACGCAGCCGGCGGGGCACCTCCGGCCGCGGGCGTCCTCGACCCCGCCGCTTACCGGTACTGGGACGGCGCGGAGTGGGTGGACGATCCGTCGGACGCCGCGCCGGTGCTGCCACGCCCGGCCAGCGAGCTCTCCGTGATGTGGAACCGTCACCTGGGCAAGTACATCGCCATGTACTCCCAGGGGTACAACTCCGTCGTGATCCGCACCGCAGACCGCCCGGAGGGCCCCTGGACCGGACCCACCGCCCTAGTGGACTACTCCATGCTCCCCGGTGTCTACGGCGCGTTCATGCACCCCTGGGCCCAGGGAGAGGATCTGTACTACCTCGTCACGACCTGGAACGCCTACAACGTGTTCCTCGTTCGCACCAGGTTGTCGGACGTCCTGCCCAGCAGACTCCGCAGCGCGGCGGCTCCCGCCGGGCCCGCCGCGTCGGAGGTCGTCAGGCACGTGCCGGTCTCCGAACTCGTCGACGGCGCCGTCCCCACGGAGTGACGGCGGCGCCGACACCGGGCCCCGCGACCGCTCAGCGCTCCGACGCCTGGCAGCGGGTCCGTTCCCATTCCCGTGTCTCCTCGCGGTCGGCCCGACGGAGGATCTCCGAGTATTCCGCCCGCGCGCTCGGATCCGAGCCGATGGCCTCGGCCATCAGGAGCGCGAACTCGTGCTCCGGATCGTCCTCCGCGAGGATCGACACCTCGAGGGGCCGAGCGGGGTCACACCAGTGCAGGAGCGGGCGCTCGGTGGTGCGGTCGCGCACGTATCCCGCGTCGGTCAACAGTGCCAGCGCACGCTCCACCGCCGCCTCGTCCCGCACCGTCACCTGCAGGTCCACGATGTCCGGTGCGTCCAAGCCCTCGACAGCGGTGGGGCCGACGTGGTCGATGCGGGTGGCGACGTCCCCCAGGACGTGGCGGAGCCTCGCCATCGCCCTCGCCGCCTCGGCCGCCCACTCCGGCCGGAACGGCACCACGGTGCGGTCGCCCACCACGGGCGTGCCCGTCCGCAGGTTGTGCTCGAACGGCTGAAGTCGTAGCTCGACGAGCATCCGGACGATGTCGCGAACCGGTTCGCGGTCGCCCGAGTTGTCGATCAGGACGTCGGCTTCGGCCCGGCGGGCCTCGTCGGTCGCCTGGCGAGACATCCGCGCCCGGGCGTCGTCCTCCGGCATGCCGCGCTGGTCCACCAGCCGTCGGAGCCGGATCTCGGCGGGGGTGTCCACCACGATCACCAGGTGATAGGCGGGAGTCAGTCCGCCCTCCACCAGCAGGGGCATGTCGTGGACGACGATCGCGTCCTGCGGCGCCGATTCGATGAGCTCGGCCGTGCGCTCCCCGATCAGCGGATGGGTGATCGCGTTGAGCGCGGCGGTGCGCTCCTCGTCGACGAAGGCCCGGGCGGCGAGGGCGGCCCGATCAAGAGAACCGTCGGGCCCCACGATGTCGTCACCGAACTCGGCGACGAGCATCGCCAGCCCCGGGGTCCCCGGTTCGACGACCTCCCTCGCGATCCGATCCGCGTCGACGATCACCGCGCCGGCCTCCGCGAGAATCGCTGTCACCGTCGACTTGCCCGCCCCTATTCCACCGGTCAGACCCACCATCAGCATGAGACGAAGTCTAGGTGACCGCAGGTCTCGCCTGCGGACGCGACCTCCTTCACGGCACCGCGTCCGACCGGCGGAGACAGGCCACGGCCCCGGTCGGTGCCCCACCGAGGTGGGACGACCGTCCGGGGCCGTGGACGTCAGGCGCCCGTGGCGCCGTCAGGCAGAGAGGTCACTCACCGCCGGCGAGCTTGGCACGCAGAGCGGCGAGCTGCTCGTCGGACGCCAGCGAACCACCGGTCGACTCGGCCTGAGTGGCCTCCGCGGCAGCGGGACGGCTGGACGACGGCGCGGACTCCGACGAGTAGTTGGTCGGGGCGGCCTCCGCGGCCTCCGCGGCAGCGGCACGACCCTTCTCGATCTGAGCCGTGTGCATCTTGTGACGCCGCTCGGCCTCCGCGTAGCGGTTCTCCCACTCCTCACGCTGCTTCTCGAAGCCCTCGAGCCACTCGTTGGTGTCGGGATCGAAGCCCTCGGGGAAGATGTAGTTTCCGGCCTCGTCGTAGCTGTCGGCCATGCCGTACTTCGACGGGTCGAACTCCTCCGTGTAGTCCTCGTCCGCCTGCTTGAGCGAGAGCGAGATACGGCGACGATCGAGGTCGATGTCGATGACCTTGACCATGGCGTCGTCGTTGACGGACACGACCTGGTCGGGCACCTCGACGTGGCGCTCGGCCAGCTCGGAGATGTGGACGAGGCCCTCGATGCCCTCGTCGACGCGCACGAATGCACCGAAGGGGACGAGCTTGGTGACCTTGCCCGGAACGATCTGACCGATCGCGTGGGTCCGGGCGAAGTGCCGCCACGGATCCTCCTGCGTGGCCTTGAGCGACAGGGAGACGCGCTCGCGGTCCAGGTCGACGTCGAGGACCTCGACGGTGACCTCCTGGCCCACCTCGACGACCTCGGACGGGTGGTCGATGTGCTTCCAGGACAGCTCGGAGACGTGAACGAGCCCGTCGACGCCACCGAGGTCCACGAACGCACCGAAGTTGACGATCGAGGACACGACGCCCTTGCGGACCTGGCCCTTCTGCAGCTGATGCAGGAACTCCGAGCGGACCGCGGACTGGGTCTGCTCGAGCCACGCGCGACGCGAGAGCACGACGTTGTTGCGGTTCTTGTCCAGCTCGATGATCTTGGCCTCGAGCTCCTGGCCCACGTAGGGAAGGAGGTCGCGGACGCGGCGCATCTCCACCAGCGAGGCGGGGAGGAAGCCACGGAGGCCGATGTCGAGGATGAGGCCGCCCTTGACGACCTCGATGACGGTGCCCTTGACGGCCTCGTCCTTCTCCTTGAGCTCCTCGATCGTGCCCCAGGCGCGCTCGTACTGTGCGCGCTTCTTGGACAGGATCAGCCGGCCGTCCTTGTCCTCCTTGGTCAGAACCAAGGCCTCGACCTCGTCGCCCACCTCGACGACCTCACCGGGGTCGACATCGTGCTTGATGGAGAGTTCGCGCGAGGGGATGACACCCTCGGTCTTGTAGCCGATGTCGAGCAGGACCTCGTCACGGTCGACCTTGACGATCGTGCCCTCGACGATGTCGCCATCGTTGAAGTACTTGATCGTGGCGTCGATGGCGGCGAGGAAGTCCTCCGCGGAGCCGATGTCGTTGACGGCTACCTGCGGGGAGGTGGTGTTGGTGGTCATATGGTGGGGTGCTCCGGAGTGGATAGGAATCGTAGGTGGGCAGGTGTTCGCGAGCGTGTACGCACGCGACCGTCAACTGTACTCTGCCAGCGTGACGTCCACAAACCCCCCCGACCACGGTGAGTCCGTCCGCGCCTCCCGCGCGTGGTGGGACGCCGAGGCGGTCGACTACCACCACGAACACGGTGAATTCCTCGGTGCCCACTCCCCCGACGGCGAGTTCGTGTGGTGCCCGGAGGGCCTGCACGAGGGCGACTGGGCGCTCCTCGGCGACGTCGCCGGCCGCGACGTCCTGGAGATCGGATGCGGATCGGCGCCCTGCTCCCGCTGGATCGCCGGTCGCGGGGCCCGGGCCGTCGCCGTGGACCTCTCCGCCGGGATGCTC
>NZ_JADDKI010000422.1:0-6018 GCF_015356725.1 Dietzia sp. SYD-A1 | reverse complement strand
CTGTTGGACGGCGGCGACGACGAGGTGGTCGTCCGCCCGTGGGAGGTACGACTGCCCAGGACGGTCATCCTCGCCGCGGCCCGGAGCAGGGGGCTGGAGCCGGTCGGCGTCCCGGGGGAGCTCGCGAGACGCGGGCCGTGGTCGGATCCGATGCGCTTCGTCCGGTCGGACGGCGCCGGTTCGGCGGATCCGCGATGAGCGTCGGATGGGCGCTGGTCCTGGTGGCGCTGCTGCCGATCGCCGCGTGGCTGGTGGCCCTCGCAGCGGTGGCCGGACGCCGGGCGCTGCGACGCCGAGGGGACGACCAGGCGCGACGCCGGCGGCTGTCGCGGATGTTGGGGTCCGCCGACCTCGTCGTGGTCCCCACCTCGGACGTCGATCTGCCGGAGTCCACCGTCCTGGCCGTCGCCACCGAGGCGGGGATGCGGTTTCTGGGGTATGAGCGCACCGATTCCCCGCTGCGTCGACGCGTGGGGGTGTTCGTGCGGGCCGGGGGAGAGGTGGACGCCGTGATCCGCGGCGACGCGACCCCCCGGTAGCGTTGCGCCCATGCGCATCGGAATGGCTCTCAACTACAGCGGCGGGTTCGCCGAGACGGCCGCGGAGGCCGCCGACCTCGAGCGGGCGGGGCTGGACATCGCGTTCGTGCCCGAGGCCTACTCGTTCGACGCGGTGAGCCAGCTCGGCTACCTCGCGGCCAAGACCTCGACCATGGAACTGGCCTCGGGAATCCTGCAGATCTACACGCGCACGCCCACCCTGACCGCCATGACCGCCGCCGGCCTGGACTTCGTCTCCGACGGCCGCTTCACCCTGGGCCTCGGTGCCTCGGGTCCGCAGGTCGTCGAGGGATTCCACGGCGTGCGTTACGACGCCCCGCTCGCCCGGACGCGCGAGGTCATCGAGATCTGCCGCAAGGTGTGGCGCCGGGAGAAGGTCGTGCACGACGGGGCCAAGTACCAGATCCCGCTGCCCGCAGACCAGGGCACCGGCCTGGGCAAGCCGCTCAAGCTCATCAACCACCCGGTGCGGGAGTCCATCCCGATCGTGCTGGCGGCGCTCGGACCGAAGAACGTCGAGCTGGCCGCCGAGATCGCCGACGGGTGGCAGCCGCTGTTCTTCCACCCCGAGAAGGCACACCTCGCGTGGGGCGACCCGCTGGCCAAGGGACGTGCGAAGCGTGATCCCTCGCTCGGTGACCTCGAGGTCTACGCCGGGCCGCCGCTGGCGATCTGCGAGGAGAGCGAGGTGCCGGGTTACCTCGATTTCGTGCGGCCGCACCTGGCCCTCTACATCGGTGGGATGGGCGCCCGGGGCAATAACTTCTACAACGAACTCGCGTGCCGCTACGGCTACGAGGCCGAGGCCGCCCGCATCCAGGACCTGTACCTGGACGGCAAGAAGGACGAGGCCGCCGCGGCGGTGCCGGACGAGCTGGTCCGGTCGGTCTCACTGATCGGCCCCGAGTCGTACGTGGCCGAGCGGGTCGGGGCGTTCCGTGAGGCCGGGGCCACGACCCTCACGGTCGTCCCGATGGCGATGGACGCCGCCGGTCGGATCCGGTTGGTGGAGCGGTTCCGCGATCTCTGCTGACCGGGTCGTGGTCAGGCGAGGTCGACCACCACGTTCTTGAGGACGGGAGCGTCGTCGCGATCGGCCACCGTGGCCGCGACGAGCAGGCGCGAGGCGTCCTCCCACACCCGGATGCGCATGGTCTCGCCCGGGAAGAAGATGCCGCCGAACGTCACGCCGTAGCCGCTGACCCGCTCGACGTCCCCCTCCAGGACGTGGTCCACGACAGCACGCAACACCATCCCGTAGGAGCACAGGCCGTGGAGGATCGGCCTCGGGAACCCGGCCGCCTCGGCGAACGCCGGATCCGAGTGCAGCGGGTTGCGGTCGCCGCAGAGGCGGTAGAGCAGCGCCTGCTGGGGCAGGCTCGCGACCTCGATGGTGTGGTCGGCCTCCCGCTCGGGGTACTCGACCTTCTCCGAGGTTCCTCGCTCGCCGCCGAATCCGCCCTCCCCGCGCGCGAAGATCCCGGACCGCGAGGTCCACAGCTTCTCACCGTCGGCGGAGACTGTCTCGGACTCCTGTATGATCACGGCCGCCGAGCCCTTGTCCTGGATCTCGGCGATCCTGGTCGTGGTGACGGCGGTGCCGGCAGCGGGGATGGGCCGGTGCAGGCGGACCGCTTGGCTGCCGTGGACGACCTTCGCCAGGTCGATCTCCACCCCGGGGAACGACACCCTCGGCGCCTCGGTGACGTTCATCGTGGCCGCGACGGTGGCGAACGACGGCAGCACCTTCGGGTTCGTGTCGTCCACGTACCGCAGCCCGGCCGTGTCCATGGGGTCACCGGCGGCACCGACTCCGAGCGCGTACAGCGCCACGTCGGAGGCGGTCCAGGAGAACTCCTGCGAGGGGAGTTCGGCTCCCAGGGCCGTCGAGAGGTCGATCGGCACGGTCAGACTCCCGTCTTGTCGATGGTGGTGGGGGCGGCGGCGGTGGAGTCGGCTGTGGCGCCGGCCAGAATGTGCTCGACCGCGAGGTAACCGAACACCATCGCGGGACCGATGGTCGCCCCGGGCCCGGCGTAGGTGTGCCCCATGACCGGCGACGACGCGTTTCCGGCCGCGTAGAGCCCCTCGATCACGGAGCCGTCCGACCGGAGCACCCGGCCGTGGATATCGGTGGTCGCGCCGCCCTTGGTCCCGAGGTCCCCGGGCACCATCTTGACGGCGAAGAACGGGGCCTTGCGGACGGGCCCGAGGCTCGGGTTGGGCTTGTTGGTGGGGTCGCCGTAGTAGTGGTCGTACCCCGAGACCCCGCGCTGGAAGTCCTCGTCGACGCCCTTCTCGGCGAAGCCGTTGAACCGCGTGGCCGTCCGTTCCAGGGCGTCGGCCGGGACCCCGATCAGGCCGGCGAGTTCGGCGAGGGTGTCCGCCTTGTGGAAGTTCTCCGTCTCGAGCCACTTCTTCGGCAGCGGTTGTTTCGCCTGTAGTCCGGCGAAGAGGTACCGGTTCTTGTACTCCTGGTCGAAGATGAGCCAGGCCGGGACGTTCTCGCCCTCGGCCCCCTCCTGGCCGGCCGGGGCCTGACCGTACTCGCCTCCGTACATCCGGTGGCCGGCCTCGACGTACGGCAGCGACTCGTTCATGAACCGCTCGCCGAGTGAGTTGACGAGGAACGAGCAGGGCAGGGACCGCTCGGCGAGCGCGAACCACGGGCCGCGGGGGAGCAGGATCGTGGGACCCCACCAGGCGTCCTCCATGAGGGCCAGCTCCGCACCCACCTTCTCCATGAACTCGATGCCCTCACCGGTGTTGCCGGCGGCGCCCACCGTCCAGGAGGTGGGGATGGGCTGACGCTGGTACTTGTCCCGCATCTCCTGGTTGTGCTCGAACCCGCCCGAGCCGATGATCACGCCCCTACGGGCGCGGAGGGTCTGCTCCTCCCCGCCGCGGGTCACGGTGATGCCCACGACCCGCTCCTCCAGGCCACTGCCCTCGGTGACCAGTCCGGTCATCGGGGTGTCGAGCCACACCGGGACGCCGGCGTCGAGGAGGCCCTTGCGCAGGGCGCCGATGAGGGCGCGGCCCATGCCCACCATGTTGGCGCCGCGGGCCTTGGCCACCAGCATGCGCATCGTCACGCGGACGGAGCGTCGGAAGCCCTTGGTGGTGGGGCGTTGGAGCAGGTTGAGCCAGCGGTAGTCCGACTGCTTGACCACCATGTTCGCCGGGGCCTTGGCGTAGGGGGGCTCGAGCCTCGACGCCTCGGAGCCCAGCCGGCGGAGGTCGAACGGCCTGGGCTCGACGGACCTGCCACCGAGTCGTCCCCCCGGCGCCTCGGGGTAGTAGTCGGAGTAGTCCACCACCCACTCCAGCTCGAGGGGGGAGTTGGCGAGGACGAAGTCGAGGACCTCGGGGCCGCGGTCGACGTACGCGTCGATCCTCTCCGGGGCCACGACGTCGCCGATGATCGAGCGCAGATAGGTGCGGGCGGCCTCCGGGGTGTCCTGGACCCCGTCCCGCCTGAGGACGGAGTTCCCCGGGATCCACACGCCGCCTCCGGACCGGGCGGTGGAGCCACCGTAGTGAGGCGCCTTCTCCACGAGGACCACGCTGAGGCCCTTCTTCGCTGCTGCGAGGGCGGCCGTCATGCCTGCTCCACCGCTACCGACGACGACGACGTCGAACTCCTGGTCTGCCATGTAGAACACGTTATAGAACCGGGGGCTCGAGCGCCAGACGATCGAGGTAGCATCCCCGTCATGCTCACCGAGGAGACCCGCGCCACACTCGCACAGCGACTCTGGGATGCCGAGGCCGACGTGGCGCCCATCGCGCCGCTCACCGCCGACCATCCCGGGATGACCCCGGACGACGCCTTCGAGATCCAACTCGTCAACATCCGCCGAAAGCTGGAGGCCGGCGCGGTCGTCACCGGCCACAAGGTGGGTCTGGCCTCCAAGGCCATGCAGGAGATGATGGGCGTCGACGAACCGGACTACGGCCATCTCCTCGACACGATGGAGTATCCGGAGGGCGAGCCGGTCGAGGCCGCGCGGTTCTGCTTCCCGCGCGTGGAGGTCGAGGTGGGGTTCATCCTCGGTGCCGACATCCCTCCGGAGGGGTGCTCACAGGAGGAGGCCGCTGCCGCGATCGAGTGGGTCGTGCCGTCGATCGAGCTGATCGACTCCCGCATCCGCGACTGGAAGATCAGCCTGCCCGACACGATCGCGGACAACGCCTCGTCGTGTGGGTACGTCGTCGGTTCACAGCGGGTGAGGCTGGCGGACCTCGACGTCGCAGCGATCGATGCGACCCTCTACAAGAACGGTGAGTTCCTCGCCTCCGGTCGCTCCGACGCGGTGCTGGGTAACCCGCTCAACTCGGTGGGGTGGCTGGCCTCGACGGTCGCCAAGTTCGGCGTGCGCCTGCGCAAGGGCGACGTGATCCTGCCCGGCACCGCGATCCGGGCGATGGACGCCGCTCCGGGCGATTCCTTCCGCGCCGAGTTCGCGGGTCTGGGCGAGGTCACCATGGAGTTCAGCTGAAGCTGCGGACACGTTACTCGTTCCCGGCCGTCGACATCGCGCGGCTGGCGGCTGCTGCGACCCTGGTCACCAACGGTTCCAGTCGCGCGAGTGCCGATCTGTCTGCCGCGCTCGCGGACAGCGCGGCCACCGCACGGTTGCCGCTGGCGCCGTCGTCGTCGTCGAACACCGGTGCGGCCACACAGTAGAGGCCGGGCGTGAGCTCGGCGCGATCCACCGCCCGCCGGCGGCGCCGGATCTCCGCCAACTCCACCGCGAGCGTATCCGGCGAGGTGAGGGTGGTGTCGGTCCATGCGACCAGCGGGCCCCGGGCGACCCGCTCGGCGGCCGCGTCATCGAACGCCAACATCGCTTTGCCCACGCCGGTGCAATAGGCCGGCAGCCCTCCGCCGATCCGGGACGGGGACGGGATCGGTCGCGGACCGTGCAGTTTGTTGAGGTACACCACCTCGTCGCCGTGCAGCGTGGCCAGGTGCACCGTCGCCCGCGTCGCCTCGAAGAGGTGCGCGAGGAACGGGGTCAGGACCCGGCGGGTTCGTTCGTATGCCGGGGAGGAGGGTATCGGGTCCAGCTCGTGCACCAGCGGTCCCAACCGGTAGCGTTGCCCGATCCGGGTCACCGCGTCGTTCCGTTCGAGCGCGGTCAGGAGTCGGAGGGTCGTGGACTTGGCCAGGCCGGCCTCGCGGGAGATCTCGCTCAGCGTCAGGCCTGTGCCCGCGGCCGTCACCCGTAGCACGTCGAAGGCGCGGTCGACGGGCGATACGGGCGGTTCGTTCATGCGGCGAGTGTAGCGCGGAGCACCGTCAGGGCGGTTCGATGACATCGAACACTTGCGCGAATAGACGCTCCCGGGCCGTATCGAACAGGCGTTCGATTCAGGGGTGGCGACGAAGGCGGGGTGTTCCGATGGTGACGACGACGAGCTCGGCGGCGTTCGGGGCGCTGCGCGCCGTGCC
>NZ_JADDKI010000421.1:0-3204 GCF_015356725.1 Dietzia sp. SYD-A1 | reverse complement strand
TCCTGCTGGCGCGCGGCGACGTCGCGGCCCGCATGGGGCTGCCGGTGCACGGAGTGGTGGCCTGGGCGGGGTCGTACGCCGACGGCGCCCACACCTCGATCCCGGCCCCGGGGCTGGGTGCTCTCGGCGCCGGTCGCGGGGGACGACGGTCGCCGCTGGCCCGGGGTCTGGCAGAGCTCGGACTGACCGCGGACGACCTGGCCGTGGTGAGCAAGCACGACACCTCGACCAAGGCCAACGACCCCAACGAGTCGGATCTCCACGAACGTCTCGCCGCGGCGATCGGTCGCTCCGACGGCAACCCGCTGTTCGTCGTGTCGCAGAAGTCGCTCACCGGGCATGCCAAGGGTGGCGCGGCCGCGTTCCAGCTCATCGGCCTGACCCAGATGCTGCGCTCGGGGACGCTTCCCCCGAACCGGGCCCTGGACTGCGTCGACGACGTCCTGGACCGGCACCGGCACCTGGTGTGGCTGCGCGAGACCGTGCAGCTGGGCGGGGACCTGCCGCTCAAGGCCGGTCTGCTCACCTCGCTCGGCTTCGGTCACGTGTCCGGCCTGATCGCCGTGACGCATCCCGAGGCCTTCCACCGCGCGGTCGCGTCGCAGCTCGGCGAGCAGGAGTCCGAGCGCATCCGCGAGGAGGCGCTGGGGCGCGAGCGGGACGGCGTCCGGCGCCTGACCGACGCGATCTACGGTGGCGAGTCCCTCTACAGCCGTCCCGAGGCCCGGCGCCTCGGTGAAGGGTCGGCCGACGAGGTCAAGGAGCGCGAGGCCGCGGTCCTGCTGGACCCGGCCGCGCGTCTCGAGTCCGACGGCGTCCTCGCGGCCAGCGACTGGCGGTGACCGTGGCGGTGCGGGGCGTAGGGGTCGACACGGTCGAAATCGACGCCTTCGCCGCGTCCCTGGCCGAACCGGGGACGCGGTTCACGGGCGCCTTCTCGCCGACGGAGCGACGGCAGTGCCGCGAGCGGGCCGAGGCGTCGTCCTCTGATCACTCCGCCCACCCTGCCCGGCACCCGGTCCAGCGGGCGGACCGTCACCTGGCCGCCCGCTGGGCGGTCAAGGAGGCCGTCGTCAAGGCGTGGTCCTCGGCCCTGTACGGCACGCCTCCACCGATCGCGCCGGACCTGCTGGTCTGGTCCGAGATAGAGACCGTCTGTGATGCGTGGGGCCGGCCCTCTGTGCGGCTCGGGGGAGAGGTGGCTCGGCAGGTCGCGGCGACCGTGGGGGAGGGCTCGCGCTGGCATGTCTCACTCAGCCACGACGGCGACTCGGCCGTGGCGTTCGTGGTACTCGAGGGGCCGGGCGCCGGATAGGACCGCGATGCCCGCTGGGTGTGCGATACGCCCCTCGGACCGCGATGCCCGCTGGGTGTGCGATACGCCGTGTGCCTTTCGCTTCGGGTGTGCGATACGCCGTGTGCCTTTCGCTTCGGGTGTGCGATACGCCCCTCGGACCGCGATGCGCCCGCGTACCTCCGGGGGCGCAGGCGAATCCGAGGGGCGAAGCGCCGCCTGTGCCGACGGCGTCAGTCCGCCTGGGCTTCCTTCTCCGCCAGCCAGAGATACGCGGTGAGCATCCGCTTGAGTTCGGTGACGGTGGCGTCGTGGATGTCCTCGCCCGTGGCGGAGCCGGCGCTGACGGAGAAGTTGAGCATCGAGTAGGACACGTGAACCAGCACCTCGGCCATGAAGGCGCGGCGCTGCCGTTCGGTGGCCGGCATGAGTGGGGCGAGGACGCTGGCGATCATTCTCGCGAGCTCGCGCTCGTTGACCGCGGCGGTGGCTCGGGTGGCGGGAGTGGCCTGCGTGGCCAACCAGACCGCTCGCCGGGAGGGATCGCGTAGCCACAGATCCGCCAGGTGGTCGAGGAAGTCGTTGAGCAGCTCCGGCCAGTCCAGCGCGGGGATCTTCTGCGCGAAGCGTTCGATCTCCTCGATCACCCCGTGGGCGTCCTGACGGTCCAGCTCACACACCAGCACGTACTTGTTGGCGAAGAACTGATACAGCGTCCCGATCGGCACTCCCGCGCGGGAGGCCACCTCCTCGCAGGTGAACGAATCGAATCCCACCTCGACCAGCACGTCGCGGGCGGAGGACAACAGCGCCTGGAACTTGCGCCGGCTCCTCTCCTGGATGGGCCGGCGGCGGGGCACCAGGATGTTCGGCTCGTCCTGGACGGCCTCGTCCACGGAATCTCTGGTCTGGTCCTGCATCCGCTCGTGCGGTTCGGCCGGCATGGGTGAACTCAGCCCTCCGCGGGTTCGGGCAGGTCCACGCCGAGGAGCTTGGAGAGCATGGCCACGTGACCCTTGGCCCGGACGTTGTACCGGGCCAGGGAGATCGTCCCGTCGGAGTCCACGACGAACGTCGAGCGGATCACGCCCATCACTGTCTTGCCGTAGTTCTTCTTCTCGCCGAACGCGCCCCACTCGGTGAGCATGGTCTTGTCCGGATCGGACAGCAGAGGGAATGTGATGCCGTGCTTGTCCCGGAAGCGCTGGAGCTTCTCCGGCGCGTCGGGTGACACCCCCACCACCCCGATACCGGCCTCCCGCAGTTCCTGGAGGGCTCCCTCGAAGTCCACGGTCTCGGTGGTGCAGCCGGGCGTCAGAGCGGCTGGGTAGACGTACACGACCACGCGCCCGTGCGCGGTGAGCAGGTCCTGCAGCGACGTGGGGTTTCCGTCGGCGTCGGGGAGGGTGAAGTCGGGGGCGGTCTGGCCCACCTCGAGCCGTGGTGTGGTCACCGGTGCTCCTGGAGTCGGGTCGGGGTCTGTGTTCACACCAACCTATCCGATGCGTCGGCGCGCGGGCGCGGATCATCGGCGGGTGCAGTACCGTGGGCGGGGTCCAGAATCCGCGGCCAGCCGCGTGACGAGCGATTGACGGAGGTCTCGTGTCCAGGAGTTACGACAGCATCGAAGGCGACATCGCCAAGGCGCGTGACGATCTCGCGACGACGTTGGACGAGATCGTCGACCGGGTCAATCCCAAGAACCTGGCCGAAGAGGGTAAGGAGAGGGCCGTTGCCGCCCTCACCGATCCCCGGGTACTCGCAGTGCTCGGCGGAGTGGCGGCGCTGATCCTCGGCGGCATCTCGGTGTCGATCGCCAACAAGCGCAAGGAGCGTCGTCGCATCGAGGCCTATCTCGAGGCGCGCCGGGCCTGAGTCGGCGCGCCCGGCCCGCGTCCCCGCACCGGGCC
>NZ_JADDKI010000420.1:0-2059 GCF_015356725.1 Dietzia sp. SYD-A1 | reverse complement strand
GGGGACTCGGTGCCGGTGACCTGGGCGGGCGACTCGGCGCCCTCGGCCGCGGCGGTGCCGGTGACCTGGTCGAGCTGCTCGGCCTCCCACTCGGCGAGCGGCTCGGCCTCCTCGCCGGTGGCCTTGCCGGCCTGGGAGCGGGCCTTGAGACCCTCGGCGACGGCGGAGGCGATGACCCGGGTCAGGACGCTGACCGAACGGATCGCGTCGTCGTTGGCCGGGATCGGGTAGTCCACCAGGTCGGGATCACAGTTCGTGTCGAGCAGGGCGACGACCGGGATGTTGAGCTTGCGTGCCTCGCCGACCGCGATGTGCTCCTTGTTGGTGTCGACGATCCACACGACGGACGGCACCTTGGTCATGTCGCGCATACCGCCGAGGGTGCGCGCCAGCTTGGTCATCTCACGCGTGAGCATGAGAATCTCCTTCTTGGTGCGGCCCTCGAACCCGCCCGACTGCTCCATCGCCTCGAGCTCCTTGAGGCGGATGAGGCGCTGGTGCACGGTCTGGAAGTTGGTGAGCATGCCGCCCAGCCACCGCTGGTTGACGTACGGCATACCGACCTTGGCGGCCTCCTCGGCGATGGCCTCCTGGGCCTGCTTCTTGGTGCCGACGAACAGGACGGTGCCACCGTGGGCGACGGTCTCCTTGACGAACTCGTACGCCTGGTCGATGTACGTCAGGGTCTGCTGCAGGTCGATGATGTAGATGCCGTTGCGGTCGGTGAAGATGAACCGCCGCATCTTCGGGTTCCAGCGACGGGTCTGGTGGCCGAAGTGGGCACCTGCGTCGAGCAGCTGCTTCATGGAGATGACTGCCATGATGGGTTGAGGGCTCGTCCGGCTTGGAAGCAGCCGGACCGCGAGGCCCTCGTCCTCGCTTTCTGTGTATCGGGTTACGCCCGTGAGACCGGGTGGTCTCGGGCCCTGGTGTCCGCACCGGACCGAACCCCTGACGAGCAGGGGCACCTACAGGTCCGCTGTCCGGTATGGCCGGGGCTGCTCGCCCCGGGTCCGGATGCCCCCTCCGTGGAGAGCGCAGGACACGCGAAGTCAATCGACGTCAGTCGACCGCGTCGAAAATCATAACCCGCCTGCGCCCGCACTCCAACACACCGTCACCGGTCGCCCCTTCTGTGGAGCGTCCTCCGCACCTTCCACAGCACGGCCGACGGGCGGGCCTCACCCGAGCCCGACGGGTGTACTCACACCATGGGATCCACGAGTCCGGCCACCGCGACGACACCTGCACGCCCGGCCCGGGCGTCCACTGTCGTGTCCGCAGCGGCAGTGGTGGCAGTGGTCGGGCTGCTGGTCGTGGCCCCCCGGGCCGCGGCGGTCCCGGAACCACCGCGCCGGGATCTGAGGGGGCCGCTTCCCGGGCCGGTGTCGGCGGTCAGGCCCTTCGACCCTCCCGCTCAGCGATGGCTGTCGGGGCACCGGGGGGTCGACCTGGCGGCGCCGCCCCTCGCGGTCATCCGCGCACCCGCTGGCGGCACCGTGGTGTTCGCGGGCGCCGTGGGCGGTCGTCCGGTGCTCTCGATCGATCACGGTGCGGGGCTCCGCACGACCTACGAACCGGTCCGGGCCACCGTGCGCACCGGGGACGACGTCGCCACCGGGGACACGGTGGGACATCTCCTCGCCGGCCACGCAGGGTGTCCCGTTCACGCGTGTCTGCACTGGGGCGCGCGCGTCGCCTCGGGCGGGCCTGCGGGTGACGACGACTACATCGACCCGCTGAGCCTTCTCTCGGTCCACGACCGGCCGATCCGCCTCAAGCCGACCCTGCCCGGGGACGGGGCCGGATGAGCCGCGCCGAGGCGACCCACGCCGGCCTGATCCGCGCAGCGCCGGCCCGGGCACCGCCGACCCGGTCAGGCCCTCGGGTGGGCGCCCCGATAGGCGGCGCGGAGCCGCTCCGCTGAGACGTGTGTGTACACCTGGGTTGTCGCCGGGGTCGAGTGGCCCAGGAGTTCCTGGACGTGGCGGAGGTCCGCGCCGCCCTCGAGCAGATGGGTCGCGCTGCTGTGCCTCAGCGCGTGGGGTGAGACCTGCGG
>NZ_JADDKI010000419.1:0-705 GCF_015356725.1 Dietzia sp. SYD-A1 | reverse complement strand
CCCGGTCGCCCGCCCCCACGCCCTGCTCCTGCATCCAGCGCGCCGAGGTGTGGATCTCCTCCCACACCTCGCGATAGCTCAGCACCCGCGCGCCGTCGTCGAGGCACGGCGCGTCCGGGTGGCTCCGCGTCGCGGCATCGAGAACGTCCAGCAGTGTCCGAGGGCTCGGGGCCTGTGAGCTGCGAAGATACTGCTCGGGGATGGTGTGCACGTGCGGATGGTATCCCGGTCGGGTGAACTCTCTCCCACAGCGCGGGTAGAACTGGTTCTATTAGCTCATGTCAGGATCTCTGGAGAACAAGACCGTCGTGATCGTGGGAGCGGGACCCGGCTTCGGCCGGACCCTCGCCCTGCGCGCAGCACAGCAGGGTGCGACCGTCGTCGTGGCCGCCCGGACCGCCTCCCGTCTCGACGGGATCGTCGACGAGGTACGCACCGCCGGTGGCACCGCGATCGCCGCCGCGGTGGACGCCACCGAACCCGACTCCGTACGCGCGCTGCGGGAGACCGTCGCGCAGCACACCGATGCCGTCCACGGCCTGGTCTACAGCGCGTTCGCGGTGCCCAGCATGAAGCCACTGGCCCAGACCGACCACGACCAGATCTCGCGGGGGATCGACCTGTCGGTCCTCGGCGCGCTTCGCACCACCCAGGAGTTCACCCCGCTGCTCGAGGCCGGCGCGGCGGCGGGGGCAGGCGAGGCCG
>NZ_JADDKI010000418.1:0-4568 GCF_015356725.1 Dietzia sp. SYD-A1 | reverse complement strand
GTCCACCGCCCAGTCGGCCGCACCGCCCGGGCTGGGCCCCGCCGGTACCTCCACGGTCCACGGGGACGTGGCGTCCACCGACACGATGCCCGGTCGCGGGCCGGGAGCGAACCCCGCCGTCGTGGGCGCCCTGACCGGGGCCACGTGTTCCACCGTCTTCGTCGGGACCGACGGCATGCCCGTCGCCCTGTGCACCTCGTACGTGGGACTCCATCCGCCGACCCCGCTCGCGCCGACGGTGAAGCTCTTCCACCCCGAGACCGCGGCGGTGCTGGCGGAGGTGCAGTTGGCCAAGGGCGCACTGCTCGGTGGGGTGTACGGCTACCTCGACGAGCGCGACCGGGTGGTGGTGGCCGACGGCAACCGCAGGCTCCTCGCCGTCGGGCACCATCGCGACCCGGACGGAACCTGGCGGATGTCGGTCGAGGTCCTGGCCGACCTCTCGGCGGGCGTCCCGGACGGGGACGCGGTGACCGGCCTGATCCCCGCCTTCGACGGACGGATCTGGTTCGCGACCTCGGGCGGGGTGGTGGGAACCGTTCTCCCCGGCGACGACGACACCGTGCGCACCCTCGCCCTGCCGGCAGGGGAGAGGATCACCAACGGGCTGACCGTCCGGCCGGGTGGTGCGTCGGTGATCACGACCCGTGCGCTCTACGAGGTCGACGCGGCGCCCGACGGGAGCCCGCAGGTGCGGTGGCGGCACGGTTACGAGGTGGGCCCGGCACGCAAGCCCGGCCTGCTGGCTAACGGTTCCGGAACCACGCCCACCTACTTCGGCCCGGGTGACTCGCTGGTGGCGATCACCGATGACGCCGAGCATCCCGATCTGATCGTCCTGCGCCGAGCTGACGGTTCGCAGGTGTGCAGGATGCCGGCGTTCGCCACGTCACTCGCACCGGCCTCCGCCGCCCCGGACGGTGTGGTGATCGAGGGGCCGGCGGCCACGGAGAACTCGATCATCGCGGTCGGTGATGCGTTGGTGCTGGTCAACACGTACGGGTACGAGTACCCGCCGTTCGCCGTCGACGGCCCGGCCGTGCCCGCGTCCGCCCCGTACACGGGGGGAATGACCCGCATCGACGTGCGGAGCGACGGGGCCGGGGGAGTGGGGGGTGCCTGCTCACGGGCATGGACCTCACTCGCACGCACCGCCTCGTTGCCCAAGCTCACCACGGGTGACGGGCAGATTCACGCCCTGGCATACGGCCCCTCGGGGGTGCATCCCGCCCTGGATCAGGGGCTGGCGCAGAAGTTCGGTCCGGTGGACGTGACCTCGACGGATGTGGAGACCGGCGTGGAGGTGGCCCGTTCCTTCGTGGGCGTGGCCCCGCTGGACGAGCCGATGGAGCTCACCGGGACCATCGTCTCCCGCGGCGACGGGGCAGGAGTGATGTGGCAACCCACCCTCACCCGGATCCTCCGGATCGGGCCGACGACCGAGGGCTCGCGGTGACTCAGTCGGTGGGGCGGACCACGGCGACAGCGCACGGCGCGGTCTGGAGCAGGCGTCGACTGACCGATCCCAGCAACAGTCCGGCGAACCCGCCGTGCCCGCGTGACCCGGTCACCAGGAGTGCGGCCCCCGAGGCCTCGGTGGCGATGGTCGTGGCGGGTTCACCGACGACGAGGACCAGGTCGACGGGCACTCCCGGATGGCGGGCCTCATGTGGGGCGAGGGCGTCGGTGACGGCCTTCTCGTCCTCGGCGAGGACATCCTCCGCGAGCTGATCGAGGTCGAACAGCGACGCGCCCGGCAGGCGGGGGGCCTCGACGGAGTGGACGACACGCAGAGTGGTGCCACGGCGTTCGGCCTCGGCGAAGGCGAACGCCGCGGCCGGGTCCCCGGCCTCGGACCCGTCGGCGGCCAGCACCACCGGGCCGCTGTCGTGGCCCTCCGGCGTGCGCGGGGTGATCACGAGGACGGGGCACCTGGCGTGTTCGACCACCCCGGCCGAGGTGGATCCCATGGCGAAGTCCTCGCGGGCCGTCAGGCCGCGGCTGCCCACCACGATCGCCGAGGCGTACCCCGTGGTCTCGACGAGCGCGCCGACGGGACTGTCGGCCACGACGCGGTAGGTCGTGGGGACCTGTCCGACGAGGTCGGCCAGTTGGTCCCGCATGGCGCCCTCGACGTTCGCGCGGGCGGTCTCGTCGAAGGCGACGACCCGACCGACGGCGCGGTCGGCGGAGATCACCTCGAGAGTCGTGTGATGGTCACGTGCCCAGGTCGCGGCCCAGGACACGGCCCGGCGGGCATCCCGCGACCCGTCGTAGCCGCACACGACCGGTCCGGTGGCGGTCTCCGTCATGGCGTCCTCCTGCGGGTTCGGCGTCGTGGATCAGCCTAGTCGGCGGGCGCGGGGGCGGAAACGAGAGTCGATGCCCGCCGATCGGCATCGTTACCAAAGCGGAACCAGTCCTTTTCTGGACTAGTTCCAATTAGTCGGCTACGGTGAACGCCATGACGACGGACGTGCAGGATCCGGGAGCGCAGCTCCGGTCGGCCGGGCTGAGGGTCACCTCTCCCCGGCTGGCGGTCCTCGCCGTCGTCGACAGTCGTCCCCACATCGCGGCGGAAGACGTCGCGGTACTGGTCCGGGAGCGGCTGGGCGCGGTCTCCACACAGACCGTCTACGACGCGCTGCGTGTGTGTACCGATGTCGGCCTCATGCGACGCATCGAACCGGCCGGTTCGCCGGCGCGGTACGAGCGTCGCACCGGGGACAACCATCACCACCTCGTGTGCCGGCAGTGTGGCCGGATCGAGGATGTCGAATGCGCGGTAGGGCACGCACCCTGCCTGCAGGCGGACCACGATCACGGCTTCCTGATCGACGAGGCCGAGGTCAACTACTGGGGCACATGTCCCGAATGTCAGGCGGGCGGCGCCCGTCTCGGTGAAGATTGAGACCTAGACCACACCGCCCATCACCCCACCACCTCGAGGAGTATCAGACGTGACCACGCATCCCGCCGACCGCGGCGTACGCGACTTCCAGCCCAACTCCGCCACCACCACCGACAGCGGACAGCCGGTTCCGAGCGATGAGTTCAGCGCCCGGCTCGGTGAGTTGGGTCCGCAGCCGATCCACGACTTCTACCTGATCGAGAAGCTCGCCCACTTCAACCGCGAGAACGTCCCGGAGCGGCTGCCGCACGCCAAGGGCTCCGGCGCCTTCGGCGAGTTCGTCACCACCGAGGACGTCTCGGACATCACCTGCGCCGGGCTGTTCCAGAAGGGCGTGACCACCCCGATGCTCGCCCGCTTCTCCACCGTCGCCGGCGAGAAGGGCAGCCCGGACACCTGGCGCGACCCGCGCGGTTTCGCGCTGAAGTTCTACACCGACGAGGGCAACTACGACATGGTCGGCAACAACACGCCGGTCTTCTTCGTCCGCGACGCCCTCAAGTTCCCGGACTTCATCCACTCGCAGCGCCGCAAGAACGCCTCCGGCCTGCGCAACCACGCCATGCAGTGGGACTTCTGGACCCTCAGCCCCGAGTCGACCCACCAGGTCACCTGGCTCATGGGCGACCGCGGCATCCCCGCCACCTGGCGCCACATGGACGGCTTCGGCTCGCACACCTACCAGTTCATCAACGCCGAAGGCGTGCGGCACTGGGTCAAGTTCCACTTCAAGACCAACCAGGGCATCGACTTCCTCACCCAGGCCGAGGCCGACAAGCTCGCCGGGGAGAACGCCGACTACCACCGCCAGGACCTCTACGAGTCCATCAGCAAGGGCGAGTTCCCGTCGTGGGACCTGCACGTCCAGGTGATGCCGGTCGACGAGGCGGCGACCTACCGCTTCAACCCGTTCGACCTCACCAAGGTCTGGTCGCAGAAGGACTACCCGCTGCGCAAGATCGGCACCATGACGCTGAACCGGAACCCGCAGAACCACCACGCCCAGATCGAGCAGGCCGCGTTCGCGCCGACCAACATCGTCAAGGGCATCGGCTTCTCGCCGGACAAGATGCTCCTCGGCCGCGTCTTCGCGTACCCGGACATCCAGCGCTACCGCATCGGCGCCAACTACCAGCAGATTCCGGTCAACCGTCCGCTCTCGCCGGTGAACTCCTACTCCAAGGAGGGCTCCATGCAGTACGAGTTCCCGCACCCGGCGCAGGCCGAGTACGCCCCCAACACCCTCGACGGCCCCGCCGCGGACAAGGCCCAGGCCTTCGACTTCGGTGACTGGGACACCAAGGGCTCCGAGATCTACCGTGGGGACGTCTCGCCGCACTCCGACGACACCGATCAGGCGCAGGCGACGACGCTCTACCGCGAGGTCCTCGACGACGCCGCCCGCGGTCGTCTGGCGGGCAACATCGCCGGCCACGTGAGCAAGATCGACCCGTCGGAGACCGAGCTCCTCGAGCGCGTCTACGCCTACTGGGCCGCTGTGGACCCCGGGCTGTGCGAGGCGGTCAAGGCTGGCGTCGAGTCCGGTCCGCGCGGCAACCACCGTCGCCAGGAGTGACCACGCCGTAGTCCGGCGAGGCCGGCACGGCTGGTGCGAAGGGCCCGATCCCGCGACCGGCGGGGTCGGGCCCTTCCCGTG
>NZ_JADDKI010000417.1:0-7643 GCF_015356725.1 Dietzia sp. SYD-A1 | reverse complement strand
GACCCGGCTCGAGGCCCGGCACCTCGCGGCGGCGGCCTCGCTCGGGGAGTCCGGACTCGACGTGCGGCCGCGCCCGCGGGTCGGCGTGGTGGCCACGGGCTCCGAACTCGTCGCACCGGGCAGGCCCCTGGAGCCGGGACAGATCTGGGAGTCCAACTCGCTCACACTCGGCGCGGCGCTGCGAGCCTGCGGGTGCGAGGTCACCGCGACGGTCATCAGCAGTGACGAGCGGGACGACTTCACCGCGGCGCTGGACGTCGCCACCGGGGACGCCGACCTCGTGGTGACCGTCGGGGCGGTGTCCATGGGGGACGCCGAGGTGGTGCGTCAGGTCCTGGCGGACCGCGAGGGGGCCCGCTTCGCCCCTGTCGCCATGCAGCCCGGGGGCCCGCAGGGCCTCTCGTCGTGGCGGGACACGCCGGTGGTGTGCCTGCCGGGCAATCCGGTGAGCGCGCTCGTGTCGTTCGTGGTACTCCTGCGTCCGATTGTCCTCGAGGCCGTGGGTCGCGTGCCCGTGCAGACCAGCCGGGCCCTGCTGTCGCGCGACGTGACCTCTCCCGCCGGTAAGGCGCAGTACCTGCGAGCGGCGCTCCTGCCCGGTTCCGCCGGCAGCATGTCAGGGCCGCCCACCGCCGAACCGGTCTCGGGCCCGGGTTCGCACCTGGTCGCCTCGATGGCGCGGGCCGACGTGCTGATCGAGATCCCCGCCGACGTGACCTCACTGGCGGCGGGGGACGAGGTCGTCACCATCCCCTTGTAACCGATCGAGCCCTTGTGACCGATCGAGCACACCCCGGCCTCTGTTCGCACCGCGGTGCCCCGCACATGTGGACGGGCCCGCTTCTCACGGTCGGCGAGAAGCGGGCCCGGTGGTCACACACCCGGCCGGGTCAGTACCAGTGTTTGCGTCCACCGACCGCCCGGCCGGCTGCTCCGAGCACGTAGAGGATTACCCCGATCGCCACGAGAACCAGGCCGATCGTCCAGAGAATCGGGATGTCCAACAGGAATCCGAGGATTAACAGAATCGCACCGAGAATGATCATTGAGTCGTCCTTTCACTGTGACATGACATGGAGCGACGAGCGTATATCGGGCCGTGCCGAACCACGACCGGTCCCGAGGCTCAGGCCACGCTGTCGAGAGCCTGTTGCCAGAAGTCGGCCTCCAACCGGGTGGCCGTGGAGAACACCCCGGTGAGCTCGTCGAGACGTCGCTCGCTGAGTCCGCCCGCGGCCAGCTGATCGAGCTGGGCGATCGCCGCAGCCGACGCCGCGGTGAACTCTGCGCCCGAGTACTCGGCGATCCATTCGGCGTACGGATGCTCGGTCACCCCACCGCCACTGCCGCTCACGTCGCGGTGGTCGGCGAGGCGAGGCTGCACCAGCGCCCCGATCTCGGCGTACCCGATGGTGCACGGCGCCAGCGCCACGTGCAGGTCGAGCAGGTCTCCGGACATGCCCGCGTCCAGGACGTAGCGGGTGTAGGCGACGGTGGCCTGCTTCTCGGCGGCGGCCTCGAGCTCCGCGCGCGGAATGCCCCACCGCTCGGTCAACCGCAGATGGAGCGCGGTCTCGGCGATGATGGCCCCCGTGGCCTGATGGGCGGCCGTGATGTCGGCCAGCGTGCGACTCTTGAACGCGGCCAGTGCGTTGGCACGGGCGAACTGCACCAGGAAGTGGAAGTCCTGGATCAGGTAGTCGCGGAACACGTCGATCGGCAGCGTTCCTTCTCCGAGCCTTTCCACGAACTCGTGCCGGATGTAGGCCTCCCACTCGGGGCGGCAGCGGTCCTTGAGGGTCTCGAACAGGGTCATTTCGGCTCTCCTCGGGTGAGTGTCGGGATGCTGAGCAGTCCGCTCGGTCGGTGTGCGGATCGTCGCGCTCGACGCCGGGGCCAGCCACCGCACCCCGCCGAGCCGGTCCTCTCTGCACCGTGCCGCCGGCACCCCCAGCCTGCCATTCGGCCCGAGTGGCACCGCCGATGCCCATGCGTCCTGATCGGTCACGATCCGTGAATATGGGGCACAATCCGTGGAACCCGGTCGCGATCCGGGAGGTGCGCACTCGGCCGACGCCTCACGGAACTCGCTCGATCTGCCCGGCCCGCCGGGCGCGACTGGGCGGGACCCCCTCCCACCGAATGAACGTCCTGGTGAAGGTCGCGGTCTCGGAGTACCCGAGTTCGCGCGCCACCTCCGACACCGGCACGCGGAGCGCCAACAGCTCGAGCGCCCGATGATGCCTCACCTCGTCGAGCAGCCGCCGGAACGAGGTCCCCTCCGCGGCCAGCCGGCGACGCAGGGTGCGGACGTCGATGTGCAGCTCACCTGCCACCTCCGTCATGGACGGCCACGTCTCGCGCTCGTGACGTAGGCGGCTGCGGACCTGACCCGCGACGCCCACGCGCGCCAGCCGGTCGTCGAGCAGTTCGCGACACTGCCTCTCGAAGAGCTTCGCCGTGTTCTCGTCGCCCTGGGGCAGCCGCGCGTCCAGCCGCTCCCGGGTGATGGCCAGTCGGTTCCGCTCGGCGTATGGCCGGACCTCGTCGACGGTCAACCCCCACGACTCACCGAGGATCACGGCACTCTCCGGGCCGAGGGTCGTCTCGAGCCCGGTGATCCCCACGTCGATCTGAGCCCCACGGAGCGCCGCGGCCAGGCCCGCCAGGTCACGCTCGACCACGAACGTCCGGACATCCGCGGGGATCTCGTCATCGGCGGCGAGCAGGCAGTCCACGTCGGCCCCGGTTCCGGTGGCTCCCGCCGAGCCTTCCTCGAGGGAGAACCGCAGGTGAGTGGGCGAGAGCGCGAGGTACGGGATGGCCCGGTCGAGCGCCGCCCGCACGGTCGGCCCCGCGAGCATCATGAAGCCGATGACGCCGGTGCGCCCGAGCGTCGAATGGGCACCGATACCCGCACCCAGACCCGGCCGGTCCCCGAGCTCGCCCAGGAGATTGCGGATCACCACGAACTCCTGGTGCGCCCAGATCTGTGCGGTCTCGTCGTCGAGGTCCGCCGCGTCGAGCCCGGTGCCGGCGAGGCACTCCGTCGTCGTCATCCCGCGCGCGACGCCGCCGTCCACCATGATGCGGATCCCCTCCGTGCCGCGGGGCACCGCCCACACGGGCGAGGACGAGCGCGGCGTCGACGAGCCGACCGCGGACGAGCCGACCGCGGACGAGCCGACCGCGGACGAGCTGAGCGCGGACGGGCCCGACGACGAGGTCATCGCCCGACCGTATCAACGCAGGTTGCCGAGTGACCGAAAATGCCAACCATGCGACCGCCATCGCCCTGTTCCCGGTCCCGACGAGTGGCTACCGTCACACTCATGACTCTCGCCAGTAACATCAGCGCAGGTACGGGCTCGGAGGGTTCACAGCCGGGGAGCTCGACGAACGGGGCGGCAGGGCCGGCGGGTCCCGCCCACTCGGCATCACCGTCCGGCCTGGCCGAGGCGATGGAGGAGCTCTACGCTCGGGCCAAGGCCGAGGTGGGCCAGGAGGACCTGGATCACATCCGCCACGTCACCGCATATGGGCGGGCGATCGACGCACGCCGCCGCGAACTCTTGCGCGAGGGGGGTCCGCGCGCGATCCGCCGGGCCACCGCGCTGGAGATGATGTACCGACTCATGCAGTTCTCCGAGCTGGGCCACAACATCGTCCACGGCAGTTACGACCACCTGCCGGGCAACGGCGAGTACCACTCGGATCGCTACGACTGGGACTTCAACGTCGACGTCGACCACTGGAAGACGATGCACCACGCGGGCCACCACCCCAACACCAACATCGTCGGCAAGGACCACGACCTCGGCTACAGCGTCTTCCGCGGCAGCGCGGGCCAGGACTGGTACGGCCACCACCTCGGGCAGGTGGCGTTGATCTCCGCGCTCGCTGCCATGGCCCCGGTCGCGGCACCGTTCTTCCTGGCCAACATCGCGCGCAAGGTCGACAGCCACCCGTTCTTCAGTTCGTACACCCTGCGCTCACCGGCCAGGATCGCCCGTCGGGACGCGCGGCGCCGCTTCGTGGACGAGCCCTTCCGCTCCGGATGGAAGCCGCTGCCGACCCTGGTGGCCAACTACCTGGGCGGAGTCGCCGGATACATGTCCGTGCTGTTCCTGGTGCTCATCGAACACCACGCGGGTGAACTGGAACTGTTCACCGATCCCGGCCCGGATGAGACCCCCGACCAGTATTACGAGCGGCAGATCCGGGCGACCCGCAACTTCCTGCCCAGCCGACGGATGGACGAGGCGCTGACCCGGATCCTCGAGGAGGAGGTTCCGTTCGACGACCGCCCCGACCTGCGGATCTTCTACGGCGGACTGGACACCCACATCGAGCATCACCTGTTTCCCGACCTGCCGCCGTCCATGCAGCGCAGGATCGCGCCGGAGGTGCGCGCCCTCGCCGCCCGGTTCGGGCTGCCGTATCACGAGACCCCGTTGCTGGAGACGGTGCCGCTCATCGCCACGACGCTCACGGGCCTGTCGGTGCCGCTGGGCGAGCGGGAGTTCGGACGACCGGCCGAGTTGCTGCGCGACCCCTCCTCGCTCGTGCGGCGCGTGATCTCGGGGTTCACGTATCGGCCGCTGCCCGAGTCCCCGTACCTGGACAAGCCCCGCTTCCACAATGTTCCCGCGAGGGTCCTGTCGGCCACGCCGGTCGCCGGCGGTGACGCGCTCTCCGTGCGTCTGGCCAGGCCGCGCGGGTGGGAGGACGTGGAGTGGGAGGCCGGGGCGTACATCTCGGTGCGGGTGGAGGTCGACGACGACGACGACGGCGGCACCGCCGAACTCGTCCGTCAGTACAGCCTCGTCCGCGACAGCATCGACTCGCGGCTCGACGGCTCGCAGCGCGACGAGCCGGGACACCTGGAGATCTGCGTCAAGCGGGTCGACGGGGGCCGGGTCTCCACCCGGTTGAACGACACGCTGAAGGCGGGGCGCCACGTCACTCTCGTCGGCGTTCCGCAGTCGTCGGGCGACTTCGCCATGCCGGAGCCCGGCGCCCCCTCACTGCTCATCGCCGGCGGGGTGGGCATCACGCCGATCATCAGCCTCCTGCGCCGCATCGCCCGCGACGCCGGGACCGACGCCACCGTGCTGTACTTCAACCGCGACGAGCGCTCGATCATCTACGAGGCGGAACTCCGTCGGCTGGCCCGCGACTCGGGCGCCACGCTTCACCTGTTCACCGATACGCCGTCCGGGCGGGACGGCCTGACCACCGGCCGGCTGGGTCCGGAGTTGCTGCGCGGTCTCGTCCCGGACGCCGCCGACCGGGAGACCTATGTGTGTGCGCCGGCCGCGGTGATCGATCTGGCCCGCGACCAGCTGCGCGCCCTCGGACAGCCTGCCGAGCGCTTTCACGCCGAGTCGTTCACCGCCCCGGAACTCGAGCGACCGGCGGACGACGGCAGTCGCTACACCGTGCACTTCCGCCGCACCGGCACCTCGGTGGAGATCGACGGGGCCACGACCCTGCTCGAAGCCGCGGGCCGGGCGGGCATCTCCGTACCGACCGGGTGTGAACGCGGACTGTGCAAGGCGTGTGTGACCGGCAAACTCAGCGGTACCACCAGCGCGGAGTCCCGGGCCGACGGAGGCACGACCGACACGGTCGTCCGGGAGCGGATCACCGTGTGCACGGCGATGCCCTGCTCGGACATCGAGCTGGACCTCTAGCCGCACTCGGCCATCGGGGTGGCGACAGCCGGCTGACCGGCGGGGTTCACCACTTGCCGCGCGTGTACTGCGGCGGGTACGGCGCCTCACGCCAGGGCACTCCGAGTTCGGCGGCCGCGCGGAGCGGCCAGGCGGGCTCGCGCAGCCCGACTCTGCCCAGGAACACGACGTCGGCCCGCTCGTCGGCCAGCACCTGCTCGGCGTAGTGCGGGTCGCTGATGAGTCCCACCGCGCCGGCCAGCACCGCCCCGGACGCCCGGACCTCCTCGGCCAGCGGCACCTGATACCCCTGCTCGAGTGGCACCGGCGGGACGGCAGGGGTGTTGGCGGCCGACGAGACGTCGACCAGGTCGACGCCGTGCCCGGCGAGGCGCGCCGCCAGCCAGCGCGAATCGTCCGGGGTCCACCCACCGGGAACCCAGTCCGTGGCCGAGATGCGAACGAACAGTGGCTTGCCCTCCGGCCAGACCCGACGGACCGCATCGCAGATCTCGACCAGCAGTCGCGAGCGGTTCTCCCGGGAGCCGCCGTACTCGTCCGATCGCTCGTTGGACAGGGGCGAGAGGAACTCGTGGACCAGGTAGCCGTGGGCGGCGTGGATCTCGACCACATCGAAGCCCGCCTCGTCCGCGCGTCGGGCGGCCGCGGCGAAGGCGTCGACGACAGCTCGGATCCCGTCGGCGTCGAGCGCGACCGGGGCCGCCATGTCGCCGAACGGGATGGCCGAGGGGGCGACAGTGGTCCACCCGCCCTCCGCCACCGGGATCGACCCGGTGGGCTCCCCGGGGAAAGCCCGGTGGGTCGACGCCTTCCGCCCGGCATGGGCGAGCTGGATGCCGATCGCGGCGCCCTGCGAGTGGACGAAGTCCACGATCGACGCCCATGCGTTCCGCTGCGCGTCGTTCCACATCCCGGCGTCGTGGGGGCTGATCCGGCCCTCGGGCACGACGGCGGACGCCTCCGCGAGGATCAGTCCGAACCCGCCCTGCGCCCGCGCACCCAGGTGCACGAGATGCCACGGGGTGGGGACGCCGTCGCGGGCGTCGCACGAGTACTGGCACATGGGCGAGAGCCACGCGCGGTTGCGGATCTCGAGATCGCGGATGCGGATGGGGTCGAAGAGGAGTGGCATTCCGTCGATTAAACCCCTGCGGGCCGGGTCCGGATCGCGGGGCACCACCCCCGGCACGCTCTCTCACGCACTCCGGCACCGGCGACTAGCGTGGTCGCCATGACTGATGCCCACCCGGATCTGACCCACCTCGACGCCGAGGGCCGGGTTCGGATGGTCGACGTGGGCGGCAAGGCCGTCACCACCCGCACCGCCACCGCCGAGGGGGTCTTCCGTACCCGGCCCGAGATCGTGACGATGGTGTCGGGGGACGAGCTGGGGAAAGCCGACGTGCTGGCCACCGCCCGGTTGGCCGGTATCGGCGCGGCCAAGAAGACCTCGGAGCTGATCCCGTTGTGCCACCAGATCCCCCTGAACTCGGTCAAGGTGCGCTTCCAGCTCGACGCGCCGGCCGGCGAGATCCGGGTGTCGGCCACAGCCACGACGACCGGCCGCACGGGGGTGGAGATGGAGGCGCTCACGGCTGTCTCGGTGGCCGGGCTGACACTGCACGACATGGTCAAGGCCGTCGACCCGCTGGCCACGATGGACGGGGTGAGGCTGGCCGCCAAGTCCGGCGGGAAACGGGGCGACTGGACCAGGGACCAGGACGAGTCACCCCCCGCCGCCGCCGGGCGGGCCGCGGTGGAGTCGGGTCGCAGCGCCGTCGTCGTCGTCTCCTCCACGGCCGCCGCGCACGGGCGACGGGAGGACACCACCGGCCCCGCCATCGAGGGCTGGCTGCTCGGGCGCGAGTTCTCCCCGGTCGAGGTCCACGTGGTCCCCGACGCGGAGGTCGCCGCGGCGGTGACCGAACAGGTCCGCCGCTCCCCGGC
>NZ_JADDKI010000416.1:0-1376 GCF_015356725.1 Dietzia sp. SYD-A1 | reverse complement strand
GCCCCGCGGAGCGCCGCGGCGGCCGAGGCCTGGCCGGAGGCGTCCATCGCGCCGATCCGGCAGCAGTGGCCGGCCGTCCGGATGCGCCCCGGTTCCCACGAGGCCACCCGGTCGGTGAAGGGGGTGAGCATCGCGTGGTCGCCGTCGAGGAACTCGTCGACGTGCAGGTCCACGCCGACCCCCAGCTCCTCGGCCAGATCGATCAGTCTGTGCGTCTCGGCGACACTGTCCGGGGCGATGTGGGGGGCGCCGCCGATGAGGTCGGCCCCGGCCTCCATGGCCGCGCGGACGCAGTCGGCGGGATCGTCGTCGCCCGCCATCGCGACGATCTGCAGGTCCAACTCGTCCGCGAGTTCGTCACGCACCCGGACCAGGGCCCGGATCCCGCGAAGGGGATCACCGTCGTCGTGGAGGTCGACGTGAGTGCGTACCGCCGTGGTGCCCTTGGCGACCAGACGACGGGCCGCCTCCAGCGCCCGATCATGGATCTCGTCCTCGTCGACCGTGGCGGAGAAGGCCCTCCACGCGTCGATCGCCGCGCCGAGGTCGCACCCCGGTGGCCTGGTCGCACCCCAGCTCAGGGCCTTGTCCAGGTGCGCGTGGGGTTCCGCCGGCGCCGTCAGGGCGAGGTAACCACGACCGTCGATCACTGCCGGGCGGTGAGCCTCGGGGCCGGCCCCGCCCGCCCGCTCGTCATCGTCGGCCCCGTCCACCTCCGTGACGGCGACGACCACACCACCCTCGATGTCCAGATCGACGACCCGGCCGTCGGGCAATCCGACCCCGGTGATGCGGTCGACCCGCCTCGGGCCTGTGGTGCGAGCCCTCCCGTCGTGCGGCCTCGCCACGGAGGCGTCGCGGCCCGCTGCTACGTCACCACGCTGGCGTGTGAGTGTGTCCACTGACTGGGTTCTCCTGCTCTGCCGGACCGTCCCCGACCGGGTCGGTATGGTGTCCTTGCGCTTTCGCTCAGGACGCGGGATATTGACCTCGTCAATACAGATCAGTGTCACGGGCGGGTGTTTCGACCGGATTACCCCGCCGGATCTGGCCTGTAACCGCTCACAGAACGCTCGCGGAGAACGGGAGGCACCGGTGTCGGGACTTCGGGAAGACGGTCTGACGCGCCTGGGTTCCCGCATCCGGCATCACCGTCAGCAACTCGGCCTGACCCTCGTGGAGGTGGCGGGCCACGCCGGCATCTCCCAACCCTTCCTCAGCCAGATCGAGCGAGGCAAGGCCGCCCCGAGCATGTCGACCCTCGAGGGCCTCGCGCACGCCCTGGGCACCACCCAGGCGCACCTGCTGGAAGCGGTCGACTCCGGCGACCAGGCGGCAGGCCGCCCGACGACGACCGACCGGGCAGCGTCCGGCGG
>NZ_JADDKI010000415.1:0-5309 GCF_015356725.1 Dietzia sp. SYD-A1 | reverse complement strand
CACCACCCCCGAGCCGGGTGCCCGCACCTCCTCCGTGTGCGCGGCCACCGGGAGCGCCGCGTGGGGGTCGCCACCCTGGGCGGCGACCATCGCGCGGAACGAGTCCATCGCCCGCCCGTCCCCGAGCCGTTCACGGGGGTCACCGTCGATACCCACCAGTGCCAGGGCCTCCCGCGCCAGCGCACAGGTCAGATCGACCATGTCGGAAGGGCCACCCCCGGCCAGGATCTCGACACACTCGGTCACCTCGAGCGCGTTGCCCACCGCGCGACCCAGCGGCGTGTGATTGGCGGTCACCAGGGCGCTGGTCCGGACCCCGGCCGACGTGCCGATCCCGACCATCACCCGCGCCAGTTCCTCAGCGTCCGCGCGCTCGGGCCGGAAGGCACCGGATCCGAACTTGACGTCGAGTACCAGGGCGCCGGTGCCCTCGGCGATCTTCTTGCTCATGATCGACGCCGCCACCATGGGGATCGACGGCACGGTCCCTGTGACGTCCCGCAGGGCGTAGAGGGCCCGGTCCGCGGGCGCGAGATCGGCCCCGGCAGCACAGATCACGGCCCCGGTCTCCTCGAGGATCCGGCGCCGGGAGTCGGCGTCCAGATCGGCGCGCCAGCCGGGGATCGACTCGAGTTTGTCCAGTGTCCCGCCCGTGTGACCGAGCCCGCGTCCCGAGAGCTGGGGCACCGCCAGCTCCCAGGTCGCCAACAAGGGTGTCAGGACGAGCGTCACCGCGTCTCCGACCCCGCCGGTCGAGTGTTTGTCCACCGTGGGAACGCGCCGACCGGCCCGGGTCAGACCGGACAGGTCCAACCGGGTACCGGACTCCACCATGGCGGAGGTCCAGCGCGCGATCTCACGGTCGGTCATGCCCCGGAAGTACACCGCCATCGCCAAGGCCGCCATCTGCTCGGGCGGGACGCGTCCTCGGGTGTAGCCGTCGACGATCCAGTCGATCTCGTCGTCGTCGAGCTCGTCGCCGTCGCGCTTGGCCTCGATGATCCGCACGGCATCGATGATGCGGCTCACGTCAGATCCTCCGGCCCGAAGGCGTCCGGCAGGAGGTCGGCGAGGCGGATCCGCCCACGGGACGTGTGGACCACCAGCTCCGGACCGCCGTGTTCGTGGAGGAGCTGGCGGCACCTGCCGCACGGCGCCAACGGGTCGCCGCCGGCCGTGACGACGACGATCTCGAGCAGTCGACCGCCGCCCGTGCGGTGGAGATCGGACACGAGCGAACACTCAGCGCAGAGGGTGAGCCCGTAGGAGGCGTTCTCGACGTTGCAGCCGGTCACGATCCTGCGCCCGTCCCGACCGGGTCCGGACGCCAGCGCGGCGGCCCCCACCCCCAATCCCGAGTAGGGCCGGTAGGCGTTCCGCGCGGCCGCGGTCGCGGCCTCGCGCAAACCGGTGTCGGCCTCGTTCCCCTGTGCTGCGGTTTCCTCGAACGACACCCTTTTCTACCCCTCGGTAACTTCGTTTAGGGTCCCCTTACAGGCATTACCCGTCCGGACCACGGTACCCACCCTGCTTCTCGTCCGCGGCCTGACAGGTCTAAAGTCCTAGTAGGCGCCCGCTGTGCTTTCGGGCAGGAACCGCGCGCCGATGGCACCACGCCCAGACGATTCGGAGGCACGACAAGCCCATGAGTACTGCGCAGGCGCCGGCGCGTCCGGCCCCCAATAAGAAGATCAGCATCTACAAGGGTGACCCGGGAATGTGGTCGTGGGTCGCGCACCGTGTCTCCGGCGTGGCGATCTTCTTCTTCCTCTTCGTGCACGTGCTGGACACCTCGCTCGTCACGGTGAGCCCGGAGACCTACAACGCGGTCATCGACTCGTACAAGACCCCGATCGTCGGGTTGCTGGAGGTCGGCCTGGTCGCACTGGTCCTCTTCCACGGGCTCAACGGACTGCGCATCGTCGCCATCGACTTCTGGTCCAAGGGCGCGAAATACCAGCGCCAGATGCTCTGGGCCGTCCTGGCGATCTGGGTCGTGGTTTTCGCCGCGGCGACCGCCCGCCTCCTCTTCCTTCTCTTCCAGCACATCTAAGGAGAACGATCATCATGGCAGACGCACCTGTTCTCCAGACGTCGTACGATCGCCCCGCCTCGCTCGCCCAGCCCCGCTCCCCGCGCCTGCGGTCACGAGGCAACTTCGAGCGGACCGCCTGGATCTTCATGCGCGCCTCGGGCGTCGCACTGGTCATCCTCACGTTCGGCCACCTCACCATGGGCCTCATGATCGACGAGGGTGTGCACAGGATCGACTGGGCCTACGTCGCCGAGCGTTGGCAGAGCCCGTTCTGGGCCTCGTGGAGCCTCCTCATGCTCTGGCTCGCACAGCTCCACGGCGCCAACGGCGTCCGGACGGTTATCGCCGACTACGCGCGCAAGGACTCGACGCGCTTCTGGCTCAATTCCCTTCTGGTCGTCGCGACCATCCTCGTTCTGGTCCTGGGTACCTACGCCATCTTCGGCCTCGCCTACGACATCTGATCGACGCCTGCGGACCGTTCCACTTCGAAAGCGAGCACTGAGAATCCCATGACCGATCGTCAGGTCCACCAGCACCAGTACGACGTGGTAATCGTCGGCGCCGGCGGCGCAGGCATGCGCGCGGCCATCGAGGCGGGCCCGCGGACCCGCACCGCCGTCCTCACCAAGCTCTACCCCACCCGCTCCCACACCGGCGCCGCGCAGGGCGGCATGTGCGCCGCCCTCGCGAACGTGGAGGAGGACAACTGGGAGTGGCACACGTTCGACACGGTCAAGGGCGGCGACTACCTCGTCGACCAGGACGCCGCGGAGATCATGGCCAAGGAGGCCATCACCGCGGTCATCGACCTGGAGAACATGGGTCTCCCGTTCAACCGCACGCCCGAGGGCAAGATTGACCAGCGCCGCTTCGGTGGCCACACCCGTGACCACGGGAAGGCACCCGTGCGCCGGGCCTGTTACGCGGCCGACCGCACCGGGCACATGATCCTGCAGACGCTGTACCAGAACTGCGTCAAGCACGACGTGGAGTTCTTCAACGAGTTCTACGTCCTCGACCTGTGCCTCACGGAGACCCCCGACGGGCCGGTCGCCACCGGGTGCGTGGCCTACGAGCTCGCCTCCGGCGACCTGCACGTCTTCCACTCCAAGGCCACCGTCTTCGCGACCGGCGGGTCGGGCCGGATGTACAAGACCACCTCCAACGCCCACACCCTCACCGGTGACGGCATGGCCGTGGTGTTCCGAAAGGGTCTGCCCCTGGAGGACATGGAGTTCCACCAGTTCCACCCGACGGGACTCGCCGGCCTGGGCATCCTCATCTCCGAGGCGGTCCGCGGCGAGGGCGGCATCCTGCGCAACGCGGACGGCGAGCGCTTCATGGAGCGATACGCCCCCACCATCAAGGACCTCGCGCCGCGCGACATCGTCGCCCGCTCGATGGTCCTCGAGGTGCGCGAGGGCCGCGGTGCCGGGCCCGACAAGGACTACGTCTACATCGACGTGACCCACCTCGGGGCGGACGTCCTCGAGGAGAAGCTGCCGGACATCACCGAGTTCTCCCGGACCTACCTGGGCGTCGACCCGGTCACCGAGCTGGTCCCGGTGTTCCCGACGTGTCACTACGTCATGGGCGGCATCCCGACCAACGTCAAGGGTGAGGTCCTGCGCACCAACGACGACGTGGTGCCCGGCCTCTACGCGGCGGGCGAGTGCGCCTGCGTGTCGGTGCACGGCTCCAACCGGCTGGGCACCAACTCCCTGCTGGACATCAACGTGTTCGGCCGCCGGGCAGGGATCGCCGCGGCGGAGTACGCCGCGGGTCACGACTTCGTCGAGCTCCCCGAGGAGCCCGAGAAGATGGTCCGCGAGTGGATGGAGAGCATGCTCGCGGAGCACGGCACGGAGAACGCCAACGACATCCGCACCGAGATGCAGGCGATGATGGACGACAAGGCGTCGGTGTACCGCACCGAACAGTCGCTCACCGAGGCCCGGGACGAGCTCCGCGCCCTCAAGAAGCGCTACGCCGACGTGACCGTCAGCGACAAGGGCAAGCGATTCAACACCGAGCTCCTGGAAGCCGTTGAGCTGGGCTTCCTCCTCGAGATGGCAGAGGTGACGGTGGTGAGCGCGCTCAACCGCAAGGAGTCCCGCGGCGGCCACGCCCGGGAGGACTACCCCGACCGCAACGACGACGAGTTCATGAAGCACACGATGGCGTTCAAGGACGGCCTCGGCCTCCTCTCGGAGGTCCGGCTGGACTGGAAGCCGGTCGTGCAGACCCGCTACGAGCCGATGGAGCGTAAGTACTGATGACCACCGCAGTCGACACCACCAAGGCCACCGACGGCAAGGACCCGGGCTCGAACCGTCCGGTGCCGCCCGGCTCCACCATGGTCACGCTCAAGATCGCCCGGTTCAACCCGGAGGATCCGGACGCGGCGGGCTGGAAGGAGTACGAGGTCCCGGCACTGCCGTCGGACCGTCTGCTCAACCTGTTGATGTACGTCAAGAACTACATCGACGGCAGCCTGGCGTTCCGACGCTCGTGCGCACACGGCATCTGCGGCTCCGACGCCATGCTGATCAACGGGGTCAACCGCCTGGCGTGCAAGGTCCTCATGAAGGACATGCTCCCCAAGGACGGCAAGTCCATCACCATCACCATCGCCCCGATCCGTGGGTTGCCGGTGGAGAAGGACCTGTACGTCGACATGGAGCCGTTCTTCAAGTCGTTCCGTGACGTCATGCCCTACCTCATCACGTCCGGGAACCAGCCGACGGCCGAGCGTATCCAGTCCCAGACCGACCGGGCCCGCTTCGACGACACCACCAAGTGCATCCTCTGCGCCTGCTGCACGACCTCGTGCCCGGTGTTCTGGGCTGACGGCTCGTACTTCGGCCCGGCGTCGATCGTCAACGCCCACCGGTTCATCTTCGACTCCCGTGACGAGGGTGCCGCCGAGCGTCTGGAGATCCTCAACGACGCGGAGGGTGTGTGGCGGTGCCGGACGACCTTCAACTGCACCGATGCGTGCCCCCGTGGCATCCAGGTGACCAAGGCGATCCAGGAGGTCAAGCGCGCCCTGCTGTTCGCGCGCTGACCCCCGGTCTCCCCTGCGGGGCCGCACCCTCCCGAGCGGAGGGTGCGGCCCCGCCGGCGTTCGGGGCAGGCGCCCGCCCGGGAAGGTCGCACAGCACGGTGACCACACAGCCCGGTGGGTCCGGCCCGGTTCCGGCCCGTCCGGACGTAGACTCGCTCTCCGTGACCCGCCCACGACGACCCCGGCCGCTCCGCGTCGCGGCCC
>NZ_JADDKI010000414.1:0-1399 GCF_015356725.1 Dietzia sp. SYD-A1 | reverse complement strand
ACCGCGAGCGCCGCCCACACCAGCGACCCCGCCCGGGCCGCCGCGGGGGCGAAGGCAACGAAGACCCCCGCGCCGATCATCGCGCCGAGGCCCACCACCACGGCATCGCTCATACCCAGTCGACGGTCGAGTGATGCTGCCATGCGGGCATGGTCGCACCCATTGTTGGCCGCCGGGTGAATTGACCTCGTGCCCCCGCGGTCGGTGGCGGTACAGCGGTTACATTCGACTGGTGCGTACTCTCCGTCGGCTCCGTGTCGCGGTCGTCGTCCCGGTCGGCGGACTCCTCGCCGGACTGGCGCTGGCCGGCTGCGGCACGGCAGGCACTGAGGGCACACCGGGAGCCGGATCCCGGGAGCACCACGCGACGGCCCGACCGTCCGAGCATTCCCGGGCCGCCGCGCCGCCCTGCGAGTCGCCCCTGGACTCCCTGAGCCAGCGGGAGCGGATCGCGCAGTTGTTCACCGTGGGCGTGAGCTCGATGGCCGACGCCCGGCGGGCGGTCGACGAGCACAACATCGGGGGGATCTTCCTCGGCGGGGATGTCGTGGGTGAAGTCGTCTCCGGCGACGGTCTCGCGCGACTTCAGGAGGACTCGGCGCTACCGCTGCTCGTGTCGATCGACGAGGAGGGCGGTCGCGTGTCCCGCATCGCCCCCTATGCCGGGCCGATGCCGTCCGCCCGCGTCATGGCCGCCACCATGAGCCCCGAGGAGGTCCGGTCCGCGGCGCGGGCGCGCGGTGAGTTCCTCCGTGAGATGGGGGTGACCGTCGACTTCGCGCCGTCTGTCGACGTGTCCGACCAGCCGGACTGGGCGGTGATCGGCGACCGGTCGTTCTCACCCGACCCGGCCCGGGTGGTCAGCTACGCCCGCGCGTTCTCCGCGGGGCTCCTCGACGCCGGGGTGACGCCCGTGTTCAAGCACTTCCCCGGGCACGGCCGATCGTCCGGGGACAGCCACCACGAAGCGGTGACCGTGCCCCCGCTTAATCAACTCGTGCCGCACGATCTCCGGCCCTTCTCCGAACTCGCCGAGACCCCCGGCGCGGCGATGATGCTGGGGCACCAGCAGGTGCCGGGCCTCACCGGTGTCGACCGGCCGGCGTCGCTCTCCCCGGCCGCGTACCGACTGCTGCGTGAGGGGCGCGGGTACGGCGCCCCCGCCTTCGACGGCCCGATCTTCACCGACGACCTGTCCGGGATGCGCGCCGTGACGAACGACTTCCCGCTCCCCCGGGCGGTCACCGAATCGCTCATCGCCGGGGCCGATTCACCGCTGTGGATCACCACCGCCGGGATCCCCGAGGCACTCGACGCCGTCGAGCGCGCGCTCGCCGAGGGCGCCCTGCGGAAGGAAGACCTGGACCTCTCGCTCGCCCGGATGGCGACCCTCCGCGGC
>NZ_JADDKI010000041.1:0-9145 GCF_015356725.1 Dietzia sp. SYD-A1 | reverse complement strand
ACCAGTACCTCGCCCTGGCCACGGCCACGGGGGACGGGCTGGCCGCCGTGGCCGGACTCGCCGACCGGATCCGCGCGGACGTGGTGGGGGAGACGGTGACCTACGTCGTCAACCGGAACATCAACTTCTCCAACATCTGCTACACGGGGTGCCGGTTCTGTGCGTTCGCCCAGCGCAAGGGGGACGCGGACGCGTTCTCGCTCTCGGCCGCCGAGGTGGCCGACCGCGCGTACGAGGCGTACGTCGCCGGGGCGTCCGAGGTCTGCATGCAGGGCGGGATCGACCCGGACCTGCCGGTCACCGGGTACGCCGACCTCGTCCGCGCGGTCAAGGAGCGGGTGCCGTCCATGCACGTCCACGCGTTCAGCCCGATGGAGATCTCGAACGGGGCGGCCCGGTCCGGGGTGGGGGTCAGGGAGTGGCTCACCGAGTTGCGGGCGGCCGGTCTGGACACCATCCCGGGGACGGCGGCGGAGATCCTCGATGACGAGGTCCGCTGGGTGCTGACGAAGGGCAAACTCCCGGCCTCCGAATGGATCGACATCGTCACCACCGCACACGAGGTGGGCCTGCGATCGAGTTCCACCATGATGTACGGCCACGTGGACACGCCGCGGCACTGGGTGGCGCACCTGCGCACGCTGAGGGGGATCCAGGACCGGACCGGCGGGTTCACCGAGTTCGTCCCCCTGCCTTTCGTGCACCGCAGCGCCCCGCTCTACCTGGCGGGCGCGTCCCGACCGGGCCCGACTCGCCACGAGAACGTCGCGGTCCACGCGCTGGCCCGGATCATGTTGCACGGCGCCGTCGACAACGTCCAGACCAGCTGGGTCAAGCTCGGGGTCGCGGGCACTCGCACCATGTTGCGCGCGGGCGCCAACGACCTCGGCGGCACCCTCATGGAGGAGACGATCTCCCGGATGGCCGGGGCGGAGAACGGGTCGGCCAAGACCCCGGAGGAGATCGCGGAGATCGCCACCGGTATCGGACGGCCCGTGCGGCGCAGGGACACCGTCTACGGCCCGGCTCCCACCCAGATCCCCGTGACCGTCGTCACATAGCGCGACCGGCTTCGGGGCGGCGTGGTCGCGCGCGCGGGGTGTGACATACGATGCAGGCCATACCGCTATGAGGAAGGTGGCCGACGTGACCTACACGATCGCAGAGCCGTGCGTCGACGTGATGGACAAGTCCTGCGTCGAGGAGTGTCCGGTCGACTGCATCTACGAGGGTGGACGGATGCTGTACATCCATCCCGACGAGTGTGTCGACTGCGGCGCGTGTGAACCCGTGTGCCCGGTGGAGGCCATTTTCTACGAGGACGACACCCCGGAGGAGTGGTCCGAGTACAACACCGCGAACGTCGACTTCTTCGTGGAGCTGGGATCGCCGGGTGGCGCGGCCAAGGTGGGCAAGATCGACTACGACCACCCGTTCATCAAGGCGCTGCCCCCCATGAACCAGGAGTGACCTCGGTCGTGTCGCGCCCGGAGCGCCGTCCTCCCGCGCGCGCACTCCCCGTGTTCCCGTGGGACACCCTCGCCGAGGCGAGGACCCTCGCCTCGGCGCACCCCGACGGCCTGGTCGACCTCACCGTGGGCACCCCGGTCGATCCGGTCGCCCCGGTGATCCGCGAGGCGCTCGATGCCGGATCCGACGAACCGGGGTACCCGACCACCGTCGGGACACCGGAGTTGCGGACGGCTGCCGCCGACGCCCTCGCCAGGCGCTACGGTGTCACCGGGCTGGACGCCGGCTCGGTACTGCCCGCCATCGGCACCAAGGAACTCATCGCGGGGCTGCCCACACAACTCGGACTCGGTCCGGGGCACACGGTCGTCGTACCGGAGGTGGCCTATCCGACGTATGAGGTCGGCGCCCTGCTCGCGGGGGCGGCGGTCGTGCGTGCCGACTCGCTGACCCAGCTCGGCCCGTCGTCGCCCACCCTGCTCTACCTCAACTCGCCGGCGAACCCCAGCGGCCGGGTGCTCGGCGTGGACCACCTGCGCAAGGTGGTCGAGTGGGCCCGCGAACGCGGGGTGATCGTGGCCTCGGACGAGTGTTACCTCGGGTTGGTGTGGGAGGGGGAGGCGCCGTCGATCCTGGACCCGCGTGTCTGCGACGGCGATCACTCCGGCCTGCTGGCCCTGCACTCGCTGTCCAAGACCTCGAATCTCGCCTCGTATCGCGCGGGCTTCGTGGCGGGGGATCCGTCGCTCGTGGCGGAGCTGCTGGCGGTCCGCAAACATGCCGGCCTGATGATGCCCCTGCCCGTCCAGAACGCCATGACCGCGGCGCTTCGAGATGACGCGCACGAGGCCGAGCAGCGCGAGCGCTACCGGGCCCGGCGCGAGCTCCTGCTCCCGGCCGTGGAGGCCGCCGGATTCCGGGTGGATCACTCGCAGGCCGGGCTGTACCTCTGGGCGACGCGGGACGAGCCCTGTCGCGAGACGGTGGACTGGTTCGCCCGGCGCGGCCTGCTCGTGGCGCCCGGTGAATTCTACGGCTCCGCGGGTGCCCGGCACGTCCGCATCGCCCTCACGGCCACCGACGCCACGGTGGCCGAGGCGGTACGCCGGCTGGCCTGAGGTCACCGAGACCCGGCCGGCGCCCGCCGATGTGGGATACCGGACGCGGATGTCCGCCCGCGAGTCAGTCGTTGGCGTGGAGCGCGTCGTTGAGTTCCACGCCCTCCTTCTTCCACGGCACGGCCTCGACCGCGCCGGAGACGGAGTTGCGACGGAAGAGCAGGTTGTCCATCCCGGAGAGCCGACCGGCCTTGACGGGCTCGCGGTCGGCCCAGGCGCCCGCCCGGACGTCCACCTTCGTGCCGGCGGTGACGTAGAGCCCGGCCTCGACCACGCAGTCGTCACCGAGGGAGATCCCTATCCCGGAGTTGGCTCCCAGCAGGCACCGTTCGCCTATCGAGATGGTCTCCTTGCCGCCGCCGGAGAGCGTCCCCATGATCGACGCGCCACCGCCGACGTCGGAGTCGGCGCCGACCACGACCCCGGCCGAGATGCGGCCCTCGACCATCGACGGCCCGAGGGTGCCGGCGTTGAAGTTGACGAAGCCCTCGTGCATGACGGTCGTCCCCTCCGCCAGGTGGGCTCCCAGCCGGACGCGGTCGGCGTCGGCGATCCGCACCCCGGACGGGACCACGTAGTCCACCATGCGCGGGAACTTGTCGATGCCGAACACCGTGACCGGTCCGCGGGCGCGGAGCTTGGCGCGGACGAGCTCGAAGCCCGGGACCGCACAGGGGCCGAAGTTGGTCCACACCACGTTGCTCAGGGTCCCGAAGAGGCCGTCCATGTTCGCGTAGTGGGGCTTGATGAGGCGATGGCTGATCAGGTGGAGCCGGAGGTACGCGTCGTACGCGTCGGTCGGGGCCTGCGTGAGGTCGCCGATCTCCACGCGGACCGCGACCCGCTCGACACCTCGGTCGGCATCGGGTCCTGTCAGGGGGGCGAGCTCGGCGGGGACCTCGTCGCCCGAGAGGATCCGGTGGCCCCCCTCGGAGGCCGCACCGAGCTCCGGTGCGGGATACCACACGTCGAGAACGGTGTGATCGGACGTCAGGGTGGCGATTCCGGTGGCTACGGCTCCGTGTGCACTCATACCCCGATGCTAGCGGTCGGCCCCGGCGCACAACGGTGACGGGCATCTAAGGTGGACGCCGTGACCGCCGCCCTCGATCTGACCGCAGACCCGGTCGACCTCGCCCGTGCGCTCGTCGACATCCCCAGCCCCTCCCGGGCGGAAGCGGTGATCGCCGGCGCCGTCCACACCGCGCTCGAGAAGGTGGTCGCCGGGTTCACCGGACCGGCCGCCGGGCAGACCGAACTGATCCGTGACGGCGACCGCATCCTGGCCCGGACCACCAGGGGCCTGCCCACGCGCGTGGTGCTCGCGGGTCATCTCGACACCGTCCCGGTGGCGGACAACGTGCCGTCCACGATCACCGGAGAGGGCGACGATCTGGTCCTGCACGGGTGCGGGGCGGTCGACATGAAGTCCGGGGACGCGGTGTTCCTCCACCTGTTCGCGACCCTCGCGGACTCCGCCGCGCTCGCGCACGATCTCACCCTCGTCCTCTACGACTGCGAGGAGATCGAGGCCACCGCCAACGGCCTGGGGTTCCTCGAACGGAGCCACCTGGACTGGCTCCGTGGGGACGTGGCGATTCTCGGTGAGCCCACCGGTGGCCAGATCGAGGCGGGCTGTCAGGGGACCTGCCGTCTACGGATCCACACCCGCGGCACCCGGGCCCACTCGGCGCGGAGCTGGTTGGGCGACAACGCCGTGCACCGACTAGCCCCACTGTTGGCGGCGCTCGAGTCGTACGAGCCGCGCTCGGTGGACATCGACGGATGCGTGTACAGGGAGGGGCTGCAGGCCGTGCGGATGTCCGCAGGCGTGGCCGGCAACACCGTTCCGGACGAGGCATGGCTCGACGTCAACTTCCGGTTCGCCCCGGACCGGGACCCCGATGCGGCGCTCACGCACGCTCTCGAGGCGCTCGGGCTGACCCGGTCCGGGCGCATCCCGACGGGCGAGGATCCGCCGAGCGAGCCCGGTGAGTACTGGGAACTGACCGACATGTCCCCCGGGGCCCTGCCGGGTCTCGCGGCCCCGGCGGCGGCCGACCTCGTGCGTGCGGCGGGTGGGCGGGTGCGGGCGAAGTACGGGTGGACCGACGTCTCACGGTTCGCAGCTCTGGGCATTCCCGCGGTCAACCTCGGTCCGGGCGATCCCGGGCTGGCACACACCCGGGAGGAACACTGCCCGGCCACCCAGATCACCGCGGTGACCGGGATGCTCCGCGCCTACCTCACCGCATCGGACTGAACCCCGGAGCCGACTGAACCCCGGAGCCGACACGAGCCCGGAGCCGACACGATCCGGGCCTCCGAACCCGGGCCGACCACTGTAGGAGATGTGACCCTGATGGCACAGAACGATCCGGTACACCTGCGCGGCCCGCTCCTCCTGCGACGGGACAGGGGCGGCGATCGCACGACCACGGACCAGCGGCTGCTGGACAAGAATCAGGACACCGACTGGTTGCACACCGACCCGTGGCGGGTCCTGCGCATCCAGAGCGAGTTCGTCAACGGGTTCGGCGCACTCGCGGAGCTCTCCGACGCGGTGAGTGTCTTCGGTTCGGCACGGACGCGCCCGGGCGATCCCGCCTACGAGCAGGCGGTGGAACTGGGTCGTGCCCTCGCCGAGGCGGGGTATGCCGTCGTGACCGGTGGTGGACCCGGTCAGATGGAGGCGGCGAACAAGGGCGCCTGGGAGGCGAACGGCGAGTCCGTCGGTCTGGGGATCGAGCTGCCCATGGAGCAGGGAATCAACCGCTGGGTCGACCTCGGCCTGCACTTTCGCTACTTCTTCGTCCGCAAGACGATGTTCGTCAAGTACACGCAGGCCTTCGTGTGCACCCCGGGCGGTTTCGGCACCCTCGACGAGTTCTTCGAAGCGATCACCCTGGTCCAGACGGACAAGATCACCCGGTTCCCAATCGTGCTGCTGGGCGTCGACTTCTGGGCACCTCTGGTGGAATGGATCCGGGGCACCCTCGTCGAGCAGGGCATGGTCTCGGCGTCCGATCTCGATCTGTTCCTGGTCACGGATTCCGTCGACGAGGCCGTCCAGTACATCCGCCGGGCGCACCATCAGGCCGCGCTGACCGCAGAGCAGCGGGAAGACCTCTTCGGCGAGGAGCACCGGGGAGTCGAACGATGAGGGCCCCTGTGCCCGGGCGCAGGGTCTGCGTCTACTGCGCCTCCTCGTCGTACGACCCCGAGCTGCTGGGGATCGCCACCGAAGTGGGTGCGGCTATCGCCCGCCGCGGGTGGTCCCTGGTCTCTGGTGGAGGTCACGTGTCGATGATGGGTGCGGTCGCGGAGGCGGCGCGGGACGGCGGAGCCAGAACCGTCGGTGTCATCCCTGAAGGGCTGCGAGTGCGGGAGGTGGCCGACACCGCCGCGGACGAGTTGGTGGTGGTGACCACCATGCGGGAGCGCAAGCGCGAGATGGAGGAGCGCTCCGACGCGTTCCTCACCCTGCCCGGGGGGATCGGGACGATGGAGGAGATGTTCGAGATGTGGACGTCCGCGTCGCTCGGTTTCCACCACAAGCCGGTGGTGCTGTACGACCCGATCGGCTTCTACCGGCCGTTGCTGGACTGGGTCGGGGGCCTCGTCGAGTCGGGACTGGTCTCGCCTCAGGCGTTCGACCACCTCGTGGTCCGCGATGAGGTGGAGGCAGCCCTCGACGCCTGCGGAGGGCGTCGATGACCGCGCCGACCTCGGCCCCCTCACCCTCGAATTGGAAGCCCACGCTCTGCGGGCACCCGGTACCCGTCGACCGGCCCCTGGTGATGGCGATCGTCAATCGCACCCCCGACTCCTTCTACGACCGTGGAGCGAACTTCACCGACGCGGCGGCGATGGAGCGGGTCGATCGGTGCGTGGCGGACGGCGCGGACATCCTCGACATCGGTGGGGTCAAGGCGGGGCCAGGTGAGCTCGTCGACGCCCGTGAGGAGGTGCGTCGGGTCGTCCCCTTCGTCGAGACGGTGCGGGACAGGTACCCCGACGCCGTGCTCTCCGTCGACACCTGGCGTGGGTCGGTCGCCAGGAAGGCCCTCGCCGCCGGTGCCGATCTGGTCAACGACACGTGGGCCGGACACGATCCCGAGGTCCTGGCCGCAGCCGGTGAGGTGGGGGCGGGGTTCGTGTGTTCCCATACCGGCGGCGCGATCCCGCGGACCCGTCCCTTCCGGGTCGGTTATCGCGATGTGGTCCTCGACGTGGTCTCGGAACTGTCGGCCGCCACCGAGCGGGCGATCGCCGCGGGCGTCCCGGCAGACGGGATCCTGATCGACCCCACCCACGATTTCGGGAAGAACACCTTCCACGGGTTGGAACTGCTGCGGCGACTGGACGAGATCGTCGCCCTGGGCCACCCCGTCCTCATGGCTCTGAGCAACAAGGATTTCATCGGCGAGACCCTGGACGCGGGTATCGACGACAGGGCCGAGGGCACTCTGGCCGCGACCGCCGTCGCGGCGATGATGGGTGCCCGCGTGTTCCGCACCCACGACGTGCTCGCGACCCGTAGGGCGGTGGAGATGGTGGCCTCCATCTCGGGGACCCGCCCACCTGCGCGAACGGTCCGGGGCCTCGCCTGACCCGGCCTGGTCACCGCCGCCGACGCCGCGGCGGTTGTGCGAGACTGGGGGACCGGCCCGGACCAGAGGGGGATTCGCCCGCATGCTCACCGTCGTCGTCTACGTGGTGCTCACCCTGATCGTCGCCGCAGCGCTTTTCGCCCTGTCGGTCGTGGTCTTCGGCCGCTCCGAGCCACTGCCGGCCGTGGCGCGGGGCCACACCGTCACCTCGCTGCCGGAGGGCCCGCTCCGTGGAGACGATCTGCGATCGGTCCGGTTCGGGATGTCCGCACGCGGGTACACGATGTCGGAGGTCGACTGGGCACTGGAGGAGGCGGCCGCGGAGATCGACCGCCTCCGCGCGCGCCTCGACGGCGCGGGAAACGGCCCACAGCACTCGGACGCCGCGGGCCCAGAACGCGCTCCCGCGTCCGGGCCCGGTGTGACGCGCTAGAATCGCAGCATCCATTCAGCAACACCGCACGTGGGCGTGGTCGTCCTCACCGGACGCGGCCCACTGCCAAGGACGAAGGGAATCGACCCGATGGCGGCTATGAAGCCCAGGACCGGTGACGGACCGATGGAAGCGGCCAAGGAGGGCCGCGGGATCGTCATGCGCGTCCCTCTCGAGGGTGGCGGACGCCTCGTCGTGGAGTTGACCCCCGACGAGGCGAGGTCGCTCGGCGAGGAGCTGACCCAGGCCATCTCCTGATCGTCCTCTGCTCTGTCGACTCGACGCACCCGACCCACGTGGCGGGTGCGTCGAGTCGGTTCTACGGAAGGTGAACCCGATGCCCGAGATCCCCTCACGTCCACTGCCCACCGTCCGGGTGGTCGGCGGATCCGAGGCCGTCGAGGGATGGCCCCTGGCCACCCGACCCGCGACGACGGACGGATCCCTCCGTGGTCGCCCGGCTGAGGCGCGGACGAGCGTGGTCGACGGCCGTCCGGTGGTGGAGGTGGAGATCGACGCGTCGTCCCCCCGCCCCGGCTGGGCGGGGACGGTGGATGTCGGGATCGGCTACCGCCGCGCGGGGGCGGCCGTGGCGAGGCACTTGCGCGACACGGGCAGGATCGAGCAGGTCACGGTCGCCGTCCCCGGGGTCGTACCCGTCGACCGGCTGGGGGATCTGGTGTTGGGATATCTCTTGGGCGCCCGTGGGCAGGATGTCTTCGCCGCCGATCCGACGCCGGTGCCACCAGCCCTGGTGGTGCGGGTGTCGAGGGGGACGGAGGACGACGACGAGGAGGCCGTCCGCGCCGCTGTGGCGGCCGCCGAGGACGCCGCACGGGCGACCGCCCTGGCCCGCGATCTCGCGGGCGCTCCCGCCGACCTCAAGACCCCTGCATGGCTCGTGGCGCGGATGGCCGACGTGCTGTCCGGGGCAGGGATGCGTACCCGGGTGCTCGAGGGTGACCAGCTCGTCGAGGGCGGATTCGGGGGTGTCCTCGCGGTCGGCGGCGGGTCCGCCGCGTCGCCCCGGGTCCTGGTGGCGCGCCGACCCGGCCCCGGTACGCGCGTGCTGCTGGTGGGAAAGGGCATCACGTTCGACACCGGTGGGATCTCGGTCAAGCCGGCGGACGGGATGCATCTCATGCGCACGGACATGGCGGGGTCGGCCGCGGTCGTGGCGGCGGCGGCCTCCTACTGCGCCGACGCGAGTGACGGGTACGCCGATCTCGACGTGACCGTCGTGGTGCCCTCGGCCGAGAACATGATCTCCGGTGCCGCGTACCGCCCCGGGGACGTGGTCACGCACGTGGGGGGTACGACGTCGGAGGTCACCAACACGGACGCGGAGGGCCGGATGGTGCTGGCCGATGCGTTGGTGCACGGGATCGCGGAATGCGATCCGGACCTGGTCGTGGACGTGGCCACCCTGACCGGGGCGATGAAGGTGGCGCTCGGGATGCGGACGGGTGCGGTGATGGCGAACGACGACGATCTCGCGGACCGCGTGTCGG
>NZ_JADDKI010000413.1:0-596 GCF_015356725.1 Dietzia sp. SYD-A1 | reverse complement strand
CCCGACCGGTGACCTGCCGTCGCAGTCCCACGTGCCCCCGCCCGGGGACGTGCCACCCCCGGGCGACGGTGGCGACGGCGACGGCGGCGACTGGAGGAACGGCGGCGGTCAGACCCCGTGGATCATTCTGGCGATCCTGCTCGCGGTGGCACTGGTCGCGGGGTTGATCGTGTGGCTGGTCACCGCTGGGGGCGGCGACCGCGAGCCCGTGGCCACACCCACGACCACCACCGAGACCACGACCTCGACGCCCCGCACCACCCCGCGTCCGACCACACCCACCACGACAGGCCCGCCCGGGGTCGCCGAGCGTTGTTCGCCGGAGTTCGTGGCCGGGGAGCTGGGAGACGGCACGACCGTACGTGAGTGCGACGGGCGGTTCCTGCTGGTCAGTGGCCGGGACGGCGAACTCGAGCTGCTGTCCTGGCGCGAGGACTCGTGGGTCTTCCTGGCGGAGCCGTCGTCCGACGTGTGCCGCGAGCAGTTGGAGCAACTGGGCGTCCCGGACCGGTTCCGCCGCGTGTTCCAGCCCTGCGCGGCGCCCACGACCAGCCCGACCACACCGGCCACCACGACCAGCCCGACGAGCCCGGCGC
>NZ_JADDKI010000412.1:0-1932 GCF_015356725.1 Dietzia sp. SYD-A1 | reverse complement strand
GGCCCTGGGCGCGCGCCCGGACCGCAGCACCTTTCCCGCGCAGGCGCCCTGCCCGGTCCTGATCGTCGGGGCGTCGCACGATGAGGTGGTGCCCACCGAGGAGCAGCGGCGGTGGGCCGAATCGATCGGGGCCGAATCGATCGGGGCCGAATCGATCGGTACCGAATCGATCGGTACCGCGTCAGACGGTGCAGGCGCGGGCGGGGTGACGTATGTGGAGATCCCGGAGACCGGGCACATGCTGCCGGCGGAGAAGCCGGAGGAACTAGCCGCGGTGGTGGCCGACTGGTGGCGTCTCACCGGGGCCGCGCTCGGCTAGACGCGATGCCCACGTAGGTCGTCGCGCCCGGTCCACCCGCGGATCACGCCTACTTCCCCTCGATCACCCCTCGCCGTCACCGCCCGGTGGGTCTACAGTTTTCCTCAGAAGGCGGGGTGGTCGTCGATGACTTCTCGGAATCGACCGTTGTGGCAGAGATCCGTCGCGCCGGGGGACGTGGCGAATCGCGCGTTGCGGGAACTCGACGACCAGGTCTTCTCAGATGTCGTTCTGCGGGAAGTGCACCGCCGCAGCGCATTCGGCCGGGTCGCCGGGCAGATCGACAGAGCCGTGAGGACGGTCCGGCCCCCGGACGTCGGCCCTCGCCGGGGACCCGAGACGCCGCGTTTGGCTGAGAGTGCCGCCGCCGCCCGCCGTGCCCGTGCCGTCGCGGTCGCGGTCTCGCGGGGGAGCGCGACGCAGGTGCCTGTGATGTGCTCGGTCGAAGCGGCCGAGGTCCTCGTGCGGCGCGGGGTGCTGTCCGAATCCACCGCCTCCGCCGACGCACTGCGGACCTTCGCGCGAGACGGTCGGCTCATCGCGCTGCGCGGCGACCGGAGATGGGTGTACCCCCGATTCCAGATGGACCACGTCGATCCGCGCGATCCGGACAACATCATCTGCGCGATCAACCGGCTGCTGGACGCTCGTCGCTTTCCGGACGCCGCACTCTCCTGGTGGACCCTGCCGTCGATCGCCCTGCCCGACCGGCGCCCACCCATGAGTCTCCTGGGGGTCGACCACGACGCGCTGCGGCAGCTGGCGACCGACTACGCGTCCGGAGAGTGGACCGAACAGAACGCGTGAGTCGGGGATGCCCGAGCACCCCGTCGGTCTTCTCCCTTCTCGGATCTGAGTCACGGTGTGGCGAACACGATGCCGCATTCCCATCCGGTCCGATCTCGCCACCGAATAAGAAGATGAGAAAAATTTGGCCCTTCGGGATCCGGCGGGGTCGGACCGTCGCACGCGCCGGACCCTCTGCCGCAGAACCGGACACGCTGTCCTACGAGCGCGCCTGGGCGGACTACGTCGAATGGTCCGGCCTGAACGAGGAGCGGCTCCCGGAGGGGCCGCAGGACAGCGGGTAGGCGACAACGGACGCCCGAGCTCAGCGATTCGGGTTGGTGGCCGCCCCGTCGAGCCAGAGCATGTCGGTCGCGTCAGCGTGCGAACCGGTGGAGCCCACGTGCTTCGAGCTGATCTGCGGTCCCTTGGTGATCACGTGGACGAGCGCCATGCCGTGGCCGCGGCCGAGGCCGTAGTCGTTCTTCAGCCACTCCAGTATCGGCCCGGCCTTGGTCCCGGGACCGAAACCGCGGTCGGTGGCCTGGTTCACGAGTTGCCGCGGCGTGTGCCCGGTCTTGGTCTCGATGGTGTCGAGGTATGCCTGGAAGGACACTGGTTTCTCCTCTGATCGACTGGCGTGATCGACTGGCGTGATCGACTGGCGGACGCGGCCTCGGCTCGTAGAGGCGTAGGACACCAGTGTCCGCCCGCGGCGCGCGGCTGTAGGCGGGATTCGCAATTCACCGTGCGCCGCTCGTCGTCGTCGATCAGGCCGTCCCGCCGGCCCCGCCCCGCCTCACCCGTTCGACCGCACCCGTCCGATC
>NZ_JADDKI010000411.1:0-4523 GCF_015356725.1 Dietzia sp. SYD-A1 | reverse complement strand
GTCCAGAAAGCCGTCCAGGGCGTCGACGAACCGGTCGGACACCACGTGCTCGAGGGCGTCGGCCTCGGCATGGACCTCATCCCAGGGGTAGTCCAGGCACCGGGCCAGGAAGGTCTCGAGGATCCGGTGACGACGGACCATCGCCACTGCGAACGACCTCCCGGCGTCGGTGAGCTCCACGGGCGCGTAGGGACGGTGCCGCGCCAAACCCATCGCGGCGAGTTTGCGGACGCCCTCGGTGACGGAGGAGGGGGAGGCCCCGAGTCGATCCGCGAGCGCGCCCGGGGTGACGGACTGACCTGCGGCCTCCAGGTGGTGGGCGGCCATGAGGTAGGCCTGGACGGTGGGGGTGAGATCGCCGAGGCCGCCGGGTGTAGTCGCGCTGGGGGCCTCGTCTCGGGGCCGGTCGCCGGTCATGCCGTCATCATCCCCGATCGTCGGGCCCGGGCGCCCGCCGCGGCCCGCGGGATCACGCCGCGCCCGGGCGCGAACAACTGGGCCGCGGTGAAGATGGCGGCCTGCGCGAGTACCACCACCGGCCCCGGGGGGAGGTCGGCGTAGTACCCGGCGTACAGCCCGGTGAGGCCGCCGGCCAGGGCGACGACGACGGCGAGGATCATCGTCCCCCGCATGGTGTCGGCGAGCAGCTGGGCCGTCGCGCCGGGGATGATGAGCGTGGCCACCACGAGGATCACGCCCACCGACTGGACTCCCGCCACGGTGGCCGTGGCGAGGGTGGCCAGCAGGAGCCCGGTCAGTGCACGGGTCCTGAGGCCCAGTGTGTGCGCGTGCAGCCGGTCGAAGGCCACCATGATCAGATCCCGGCGGAAGGCCAGCAACACGATCACCGTGAACGCGGAGACGGCCAGCACCTGCACCAGGACGGGGTCCGGCACGCCGAGCACACTGCCGAACAGGATGGAGTGCAGGTCCTGCCCGCTCGGGAAGCGCGCGATGAGGACCAGGCCGAGCGAGAACAGGGCGGTGAAGACGATGCCCATGGCGGCGTCCTCCCGAACCGTCCCGCTCTCGCGGACCCCGCCGATCAGCGCCACCGCGACCAACGCCGCGACGAGCGCGCCGACGGCGAACGGGATGCCGGTCAGGCCGGCGATCACCACTCCGGGCAGGACGGCGTGGGAGACGGCGTCGCCCATCAGTGACCACCCCATGTGGACGAGCCAGCAGCTGAGCAGTGCGCCGGCCACTCCGGAGGCGGCCACCACGAGCAGGGCACGGCGCATGAACTCGTACCCCATGGGTTCGACGAGCAGATCGATCATCCCGGTGCCCCCTCGGTCGCCGGTGCCCGGTCGTCGACGGCGGGTGGTCGCGCACCGAGCAGGGTGGACAGGATCTGTGGGGTGGTGGTCTCGGCGACGGGCCCGTGCGCCACCAGTCCACCGTTGAGCAGGGCGACCGAGTCCGCGAGCCTCTCGACCGTGGCCAGGTGGTGTGTGGAGACCACCGCGGTCCTCCCCGAGGCGGTGAGGTCGCGCAGCACGTCGATGTAGACCTCCTCGCTGCCGGCGTCCATCCCGTTGAACGGCTCGTCGAGGAGCAGTAGCTCGGCCTCCTGCGCCAGGCATCGGGCCAGCAGAACCCGTCGGCGTTGTCCCCCCGACAGCTCCCCGATTCTCCGCCCGGCGATCGGGGACAGGCCGACCCTGGCCAGTGCCTGCTCCACCGCCAGCCGATCGGCGGAGGACGGGCGACGCCACGGACCGGTGAAGCGTCGACGGCCCTGCATGACCACCTCGCCGGCGGTGACCGGGAAGCGATCGTCGACGCCGTCCGACTGGGGTACCGCCGCCACCCGGCCGGTGCGCAGCGCCCGGCCCACCGGGGAGCCGAGAACACGCACCGATCCACCGGTCGGGGTGACCAGACCGAGCATCGCCTGGAGCAGGGTGGACTTGCCGGACCCGTTGGGCCCGAGCAGCACGGTGATCTCCCCGGTGGGCACGGACAGGGAGACCGAGTCGAGTGCGCGGATCTGACCCCGGTCGACGGTGAGGTCGGTGACGACCACGGCGGGCGGGCCGGTGTGCGACGAGAAGGGCAGTGGTCGGTCGGTCATGACGTCAGCTCCCGGGTGATGATCTCGAGGTCGTGGTCGAGCAGGTCCAGATACGTGGGCACCGGGCCGCTGGGGGCGGACAGCGAGTCGACGTACAGGACCCCGGCGACCCTGCTGCCCGTCTCCTGCGCCACCTGCTCCATCGCGGCGTCGGAGACCGTCGACTCGCAGAAGAGCGCGGGGATCTCCCGGGCACGCACCTCGTCGATCAGAGAGGTGACCTGCCGCGGAAGCCCCTGCGATTCGCTGTTGACCGGCCACAGGTAGAGCTCCTCCAGCCCGAGGTCGCGCGCCAGGTAGGAGAATGCGCCCTCGCACGTGGCCAGGACGCGTCGTTCCTCCGGCACCGCCGCCACGGCCGCCCGTGCGCGGGTGGCCATGTCCTCGAGGTCCGCCACGTAGTCCCCGGCGCGGGCGAGGTACTCCTCGGTACCGTCCGGGTCGACCTCGGCCAGTGCGTCGGCGATCGTGAGGACGTAGCCGATGCCCTCGTGGGGTGACATCCACGCGTGGGGATTGGGGCGACCGGTGTAGTTGCCCGAGCGTACGGGCATGGGGTCGACCCTCTCGGAGCCGACCACGTGTCGGGCATCGGTCCCGTCGAGGAATCGCAGCAGCCAGTCGTCCATGCCGAGGCCGTTGCTCACCACCAGGTCGGCGCCCTCGACCCGCTTGAGGTCGTCGACCGACGGTTCGTACTGGTGCACGTCGGCCCCGGGGGTGGTGACCGACTCCACCCGGACACGATCGCCCCCGACCCGGCGCGTCATGTCCGCGAGGATCGTGAAGGTCGTGGCCACCACGACGCGATCCCCGGACTCCTGATGGGCGAACCGGGGGCGGTCGTGCACATCGGCCGCGCCCGTGAACCCGGTCGTGCACGCCGCGGTCATGACCACCGCCGCGAGGGCGGGCAGGGAGGCGAGGACGACGGTCCTCGGTTGCCCGGGCCGTCGGCGACCTCCCGGACGATTGCGGTCACCGACCGGACGAGATTTCGGCATGCCGAAATAATAAGTCAATCAGGCGGAATTCCCATATCGCCTGCGTATCCCTGCTGCCTCCAGGCTTCGTACACCGCCACGGCGGCCGCGTTCGACAGGTTCATCGACCGACGTCCCGCGATCATGGGGATGCGCACCGTGGCCGTCACCCTCTGGTCCGCCAGCACGTCCTGGGCCAGTCCGGTGGGCTCGGGTCCGAACAGCAGGACGTCGCCGGGGGAGAAGCGGACCTCCGGCAGCGAGAGGTCGGCTCGCACGGTGAACGCCCACACCCTCGCCGGGAGCAGACGGGCGTACGCGGCGTCGAGGTCGGCGTGGACCTCCACGTGCGCCAGGTCGTGGTAGTCGAGCCCGGCCCGCCGCAACCGTGGCTCGGTGAGGTCGAAACCCAACGGCCCGGCCAGATGGAGTTCGCAGCCCGCGCCCGCGGCCAACCGGATCGCGTTACCGGTGTTGGGCGGGATGCGGGGTCGGTCGAACAACACACGTACGCCGGCTCCGGTCATGGCCACCATTCTCGCAGTGCGCTGGCGACGTGACCGCTCCGCAGTGGGATACTGGCACCCGTGACCGCTACGAAGTTGGACGGAAAGCTGACCCGCGACGAGATCGTCGCCGACCTCTCGACCCGCGTCGCCGCGTTGCGGGACAAGGGCATCACCCCGGGGCTGGGAACGGTCCTCGTCGGCGACGACCCGGGCAGCCACTCGTACGTCAAGATGAAGCACCGTGACTGCGAACAGGTCGGGATCGCCTCCATCCGCCGTGACCTACCAGCGGACACCGGTCAGGCCGAGCTCGAGGCCGTGATCGACGAACTCAACGCCGATCCGGCGTGCACCGGGTACATCGTCCAGCTCCCGCTGCCCGCTCACCTCGACGAGAACGCGATCCTCGAGCGCATCGACCCGGCCAAGGACGCCGACGGGTTGCACCCGGTCAACCTCGGCAAGCTGGTGCTCAACGCGCCGGCCCCGCTCCCGTGCACCCCCAACGGCGCCATCCACCTCCTCCGCCGTTTCGGTGTCGAACTCGACGGGGCACACGTGGTGGTGATCGGCCGCGGGGTCACCGTGGGACGCCCGATCGGGCTGATGCTCACCCGTCGTAGCGAGAACTCGACCGTCACCCTGTGCCACACCGGCACCCGCGACCTCGCCGCCGAGACGCGGCGTGCCGATGTGATCGTGGCCGCCGCCGGAGTGGCCCACATCCTCACCCCGGACATGGTCAAGCCCGGCGCGGCGATCCTCGACGTGGGGGTGTCCCGACTCGACGGGAAGCTCGCCGGTGACGTGCACCCGGACGTGTGGGACGTCGCGGGCGCGGTCTCCCCGAACCCGGGAGGGGTCGGTCCGCTCACGCGGGCGTTCCTGCTGTCCAACGTGGTCGAGCGCTGCGAGCGGCTCGCCACGGGTGCCTAGGGGCCCACATGACCC
>NZ_JADDKI010000410.1:0-2053 GCF_015356725.1 Dietzia sp. SYD-A1 | reverse complement strand
GACCGGATGCGGTCGCCGGCCTCCACCGGCCCGACCCGGTCCACCAGATCCCACAGTTCCGCCGTCGGGCGTTCGGTGACCGCCCCCAGGTACGCGTACGCCCTCCGAACCTCCGGTGTCACCACCGTGTCGTCCCCACCGACCATCAGTCCTCCCCCCTCAAGACCAGCGCTTCGGACACGTGCGCCTCCCCGGGCACCCCGGCACCGTCGAGATCGGCGACCGTCCACGCCAACCGCAGGCAGCGGTCCACACCGCGGGGGGACAACACCCCGAGTGCGAGTGAGCGGTTCAGGGGGCGCAGTGCGCGCGGATCCAATCCACGCCCGGCCCGCAGCACCCTCCCGGGGACACCGGCGTTGGTCCGGGCACCCGCGGCGCCCGGACACGCCGCCCACCTCTCGGCGGCGGCCCTTCTCGCCGACGCCACCCGGGCCCGCACCGCGGCACTGTCCTCCTCCTCGCCGACCGCGAACAGCCCCGAACCCACCGGCATCGTCCGGGCCAGGATGTCCACCCGGTCGCGCAGCGGGCCGGTCAGGGCCCTGCCGTAGCGACGCCGTGCGTCCGGAGTGCACGAACAGTCCGAGGGGCGCGGCGAGCCGCACGGGCAGTCGTTCGCCGCCATCACCAGCTGGAACCGGGCGGGGAACACCGACACCCCGTCCCGACGCGCGATCCGGACCTCCCCGTCCTCGAGTGGGGTCCGCAGGCTGTCGAGGACCCGTCCGGAGAACTCGGCGCACTCGTCCAGGAAGAGCACCCCCCGGTGCGCGAGGGTCACGGCCCCGGGCGTAGCGGTGTTATTCCCACCGCCGACGAGCGACGCCGCCGAGGCGGTGTGATGCGGCGCGACGAACGGCGGGCGCCGGAGGAGCGGATCATGGTCCGACAGACGGCCCATCACCGAGTGGATCGCCGTGGCCTCGAGCGCGTCCCGCTCCCCCAGATCCGGGAGCAGACCGGGCAGGCGTTTGGCCAACATGGTCTTGCCCGTCCCGGGCGCTCCCCGGAGCAGCATCGCGTGTCCACCGGCCGCCGCGACCTCGACGGCGCGACGGCAGTCGTCCTGGCCGTGGACCTCGGCCAGGTCCATTCCGTCATCCGCTGCCGCGGCCGGCGGCTCCGGGGCCACGGTGACCAGGTCACCCGCGCCCCGGCTCCACGTCGCCAGCATGGCCAGGGACTCCACCCCCGCCGTGTCGATGCCGCCCACCAGCCTCGCCTCGGCCAGGTTGCACGCCGGGACGATCGCCCGTCGCAGACCCGCCTCACGCGCGGCGAGCACCGCCGGGAGTACCCCGCGTACCGGCCGGATGCGACCGTCGAGTGCCAGCTCGCCGACCAGGAGTGTGCCCTCGAACCCGCCGGCCGGGAGCTCCCCGGACGCGGTGAGCGCCCCGACCGCGAGTGCCACGTCGAACCCCGATCCGCGTTTGGGCAGCGCCGCCGGCGACAGCGAGAGCACCACCTTTCCCCTCGGCCAGGACAGGCCCGAATTGCCCACCGCCGCCCGCATCCGCTCCCTGGACTGCATGACCGCACCGTCACCCATCCCCACGATGCTCACCCCGGGGAGTCCGCGCCCGACGTCGGCCTCGACCTCGACGAGCTGGCCACCGATCCCCGTCAGCGTCACCGCCCACGTCCGTCCGAGCGCCATCTCAGAACACGTCCTCGAAGAGTTCGAGGAGCGGACGGGAGGAGTCGGCCAGGTCCACACCGATCACGTCGAAGCAGACCTGACGCCAGGGACCGGGGTGGGCTGCCAGCCACTCCCCCGCCAACTGTCGCAGGCGGCGCTGCTTGGCGGCCGTCACCGATTCGGCCGGTGTCCCGAACCCGGTGCCGCTCCGCGTGCGGACCTCCACGAAGCGCAACCGACCCCCGGCATCCAGGACGACCAGGTCGAGTTCCCCCGTCCGGCTCCGCCAGTTCCGGCTGATCACCGCGCCCCCACGCGCCTCGATCAACCCCGCGGCGTGCGCCTCCCCGATCGCCCCGGTCCGTCGGCGACCGTCACCCCCGTGCGTTCCGGCGACCGATCCCACCC
>NZ_JADDKI010000409.1:0-4877 GCF_015356725.1 Dietzia sp. SYD-A1 | reverse complement strand
GGCCTCGTCGGTCGACGAGACGAGGTCACCCGAGCCGGTCCCCGACCCGTCCCCCGAACCGCCACCTGTCCCGTCCCCGGACGCGGGGAACAGTGCGCCGACCATCAGTCGCAGGGCGACAACGGCGAGGACGGTGCCGGCGAGCGTCGGCAGCACCCACGCGAGCCCGGCCGAAGGGCGGGTCGCCGCAGCGAGAACTCCCGTGAGTCCGAGCGCGATGATGAGGACGGACCCGATCGGCCGCCGCGGTCGCTCCGTGAGACCGATGACCACACCCATCACCGCCAGGATTCCGGCGAGGCCGATGAGCAGCGCCGGTTTGTCCGCGGTTCCGAGTGCGTCGATGGTCGCCTCGCGGACGGCCGAGGGTGCGCGGTCGACGACGGAGTCGGCCACCGCCAGGAAGGGAGACGAACCGGGGGCGACCAGTCCCGCCATGGCGTGACCGACCGCGAGAGCGATTCCGGTCGCGAGGACGCCCGCGGCGATCTGGGCTGTCACGCGGGTTCGGGGCTGGGTGATATCCACGTCAGGAGTTCGGAGCACAGGCCTCGGCGGACGGTGGGGAAGAGAGATTTCGGGGGTCACCCATCCGGCCGGAGAACTGTGCCGAAGAACCTGTGACCCAGCACGCAAGGCTCTGTTGAAAGGACCAACACCATGAGCATGACGATCTCCCGCCGTATGGCTTCGATCGCCGCGGCGGCTGCCGTGAGCGGCCTCGTTCTGGCCGGCTGCGCGAACGACGAGGGCACCACCGAGGCCGAGGGCACCACGACCGCCCCCATGACCTCCGAGATGACCACCGAGGAGACCACCGCCATGGCGGAGCCGGCCGGCATGCTGGTCGGGCCCGGGTGTGCGGACTACGCCGAGGCGAACCCGGACGGCCCGGGCTCGGTCGACGGCATGGCCATGGAGCCGGTCGCCACCGCCGCCTCCAACAATCCGCTCCTCACCACCCTCACGGCCGCCGTGTCGGGCGGGGTGAACCCGGAGGTCGACCTGGTCGACACCCTCAACAACGGTGAGTACACCGTGTTCGCGCCGGTCGACGACGCCTTCGCGCAGGTCGACGACGCGACGATGGAGGCTCTGCAGACCGATCCCGAGCTGCTCACCACGATCCTGACCTACCACGTGGTCGAGGGTCAGATCTCGCCCGAGGACATCGAGGGCATGCAGACCACTCTCGCCGGCGAGGACGTCGACGTCACCGGCTCCGGCGACGAGATCATGGTCAACGAGGCCAACGTGATCTGCGGCGGCGTCCAGACGGCCAACGCCACGGTCTACCTCATCGATCAGGTCCTCGTCCCCGAGGAGTGAGCGCGTTGAGTTCCGGTGATCCCTGACCGCCGGGCGGTGTCACACCACCACAGCACAACCACAGCCCGGGTCGACGCGACAGCGTCGGCCCGGGCTGTGCGCTGTCGCGGGGGGTTGACACGGGTCGCTCAACGGGGATACTTAAGGTATCGCCTAATTAAGGAAAGCACGAAGTGAAACAGGCTGGTGATTCGCTGTCCCGGGTGTTCCAGGCGCTCGCCGATCCCACGCGGCGTGGGATCCTCGAGCGGCTCAGCGCCGGGCCGGCGACTGTGGGCGAGTTGTCGGACCCCTTCGACATCAGTGCACCCGCCATCTCGCAACACCTGCGGGTGTTGGAGAGCTCCGGTCTCATCGAGCGCAGCACGCGCGCCCAGTGGCGGGTGTGCACGCTCCGGCCGGAACCACTGGACGCCGCCACGGAGTGGGTCGAGCGCACCCGCGGGCTGTGGCAGCAGAAGTTCGACCGACTCGACGGCGTGCTGGCCGACATCCAGCGCGGGCACGTCGACCCCGAGCATCGAGGACGAAGGTCTCGATCGAAGGAGTGAGGGCACCATGTCCGTTCCCGAATTCACCATCACCCGTACGTTCGACGCCCCGCGCGAGACCGTCTGGCGGGCGTGGACCGACCCCGCCGTCGCCGCCCGCTGGTGGCATCCCCACGAGGTCACCACTCCCGCGGACAGCGTCGCGATCGATCTGCGCGTGGGAGGTCGCTACACCTACCTGATGATCGACCCGACCGGCCGCGAATGGCCGGCCGCGGGCGAGTACCTCGAGATCCGCGAGCCCGACCGGCTCCGGTTCACCTGGGGCAGTCCCGGTGATGACGGGGACGAGGTCCCCGTCATCACCGTCGACCTCGCCGAGGTGGGCGACGGTCACACCCTCATGACGTTCCACGTGGCTGGACTGCCGGACGACCGCGGCTCCGAGCACAGTGCTCACGACGGCTGGACCGAGGCGTTCGAGGAGCTGGACGGAGTCCTGGCGGCGTCCGCAACGCACTGACCCGGACACTCGGGCGACAGTCAGGCCCGCGGCCCAGAGTCAGCCCCTCAGCTCAGAACCAGTCGTCCCGCATGTCCAGGGTTGTGCGGTCGCCGGAGGCCAGCAGGTCGAACTTGGCGTCCACGACGGGCAGTTCCCGCCGGAGGAAGTACGCGGCGGCCTGCCGCTTCCCTGCGGCGAGACCGTCGGTGTCGTCGTCGATACGGCCCCCCAGGGCGAGCACCTGCTCCAACCAGATCCAGGCGATCACGATGTGCCCTGTGGCCTCGAGATACTCCGTGGCGTCGGCCAGGAACGCCTCCGGGTCGGTCGCCCCGACCCCCGCGAGTGCGGTGGTCACCTCGATCAGTCGTGTCACCCGGGGTCGGAGCAGTGCGGCGAACTCCTCGACCGCGCCGCCTGCCGCATCCGCGCGGTCGCAGGTGGCGGCGATGCGCTCGCTGAGCGCGGCGAGACCGGCGCCACCTCCGGCGAGGACCTTGCGCCCGAGCAGGTCCTGGGCCTGGATCCCGTGCGTGCCCTCGTGGATCGGGTTGAGCCGGTTGTCGCGGTAGTGCTGTTCCACGTCGTAGTCGATGGTGTAGCCGGCACCACCCAGCACCTGCACCGCCAACTCGTTGGCCTTGAGGCACCACTGCGACGGCCACGACTTGGCGATCGGGGTGAGCACGTCCAGGAGGGTCGAGGCGGCCGCGGCCTCCTCCGGCGAGCCGGTCCTCTCCTCGTCGACGAGTCGCGCGCAGAACAACCCCAGCGCGAGCGCACCCTCCACGTACGATTTCTGGGCCAGCAACATCCGCCGCACGTCGGCGTGACCGGTCAGCATGACCTGCGGCGAGGACGGATCGGAACCGGGTGCCCGGCCCTGCGGACGGGTGCGCGCGTAGTCGAGCGACTTGAGGTAGCCGGTGTATCCGAGTGCCGTGGCGCCAAGGCCGACGCCGAGCCGGGCCTCGTTCATCATGGTGAACATCTTCTTGAGGCCGGTGTTCTCCTCGCCCACGAGGTACCCGACAGCGCCCGGCCGGCCGCCGGGGGTGTGCATGCCCTGGCCGAGGGTGGGCATGGTGTTGACCGTGCCGCGGAAACCCATCTTGTGGTTGAGGCCGGTGATCACGATGTCGTTGCGCTCCCCGATCGACCCGTCCTCGTCGACCAGGAACTTCGGCACGACGAACAGGCTGATGCCGCGGGTACCGGCCGGCGAACCGGGCACCTTGGCCAGCACCAGGTGCACGATGTTCTCGGACATCTGGTGCTCGCCGCCGGAGATCCACATCTTCTGCCCGAACAGCCGGTAGGTCCCGTCGTCCTGCGGCTCGGCGCGGGTGGTGATGTCGGCGAGGTTGGAGCCGGCCTGTGGCTCGGACAGGCACATGGTCCCGGTGAAGCGACCCTCGACCATGGGCCGGACGTACCGCTCGATCTGCTCCTCGGAACCGTGTTCGATCAACAGGTTGGCGTTGCCGGTGGTGAGCAGTGGGTACGCGGCGGTGGAGACGTTGGCGGCGTAGAACCACGCCATGCACGCCAGGTACGCGGTGTACGGCAACTGCATGCCCCCGACCCGGGAGTCCATCGCGGCGCCCACCAGGTCCGCGTCGGCGAAGCGGCGCAGGGCCTCGGCGATCTCCGGGATCAGTTCGACCTCTTCGCCCACGAGTCTGGGCTCGTTGAGGTCGGCCGTGCGGTTGTGGGGAGCGAAGTACTTCTCGGCGAGTTCGGCCGACAGGTCGACCACGGAGTCGATGGTCTCGCGCGAGTGGTCCGAGTACCGCTCGCGCCCACACAGCTCGGACACCCGGAGCCAGTCATGGAGCAGGAAGTCCATGTCGGCCCGGGACATCACGGTCGAGGGAAGGGTATTCGAGGGAGCCATAGCCGCAGGCTACCCGGCCGGCCGCGGCCGTCAGCTCCCGCCGGTGGCCCGGGCGAACCTCTGGCCCATGCCGAGCATGGTCCTGGCGTACGCGGCGGGCATGAACCGTTTGCCGCGGTAGGCCTTCCGGGCGTCCGGGTCGGGCAGGATCAGGAACCGCTTCGCGTCCAGTCCGGTCATCACCTCGGCGGCGATCTCGTCCGCACCGCGCTCGGAGCGGTCGATGAGCTTGCTCGCGAACGCGCTCGCGGCGGGGTCGGAGGAGTTCAGGCTCGAGGCCAGGTTGGTGCGGAAGAACGACGGGCACAGCACGGAGACGTCGACCCCGAACGGCTCCAGTTCCCACCGCAGGGTCTCGGAGATCGCGACCACGGCCGCCTTGACCGCTGTATAGGAGGCCATGGTCGGCGGGTGTACGAGGCCGGCGAGGGACGCCGTGTTGACGAGGTGCCCCCGGCCCTGGGCCTTGAGCATCGGGACGAAAGTGCGGCACCCGCGCGCGACACCCAGCAGGTTGATGTCCGTGATGAGCCGCCAGTCCTCCTCGGTGAGGTACTCGATGCGGCCGCCCTGCGCGATCCCGGCGTTGTTGACCAGCACGTCCAGCCCGCCCCAGGTCTTCTCGACCTCGGCGCGCGCCGCCTGCCATTCCTCC
>NZ_JADDKI010000408.1:0-4181 GCF_015356725.1 Dietzia sp. SYD-A1 | reverse complement strand
GTCGCTGGATCTGGACGACGTCGTCCAGATCCAGCGACCACCGCCCGTCCTTGTCCGGGGTGACAAGCTTGGTGAGGTTGACCAGGTTGGTGCCGTACAGCTGCGAGGCCTGCGCGGGCAGGCGTCCGGCCAGGTCGGTGTACCCGATGATCGTCACGCCGTTCTCGGTCACCACCACCTCGTCCGCCACGCTGCCCTCGACGTTGCCACCCTGGGCGGCGGCCATGTCCACGATGACCGAACCGCGCCTCATCGACGCCACGTCCGCGGCGGTGAGCAGGCGCGGGGCCGCCCGGCCCGGGATCAGCGCGGTGGTGATGACGATGTCCACGTCGGCCGCCTGGGCCGAGTACAGGGCCGCCGCCGCCCGGTCGTAGGCCTCGCTCGTCGCCTTGGCGTACCCGTCCGTGGAGACGACCTTCTCCTCGTCGGGGACCTCGACCGGCAGGTACTCGCCACCGATCGATTTGACCTGGTCGGCCACCTCGGGACGCGGATCGGTCGCGCGGACGATCGCGCCGAGGCTGCTGGCCGCACCGATCGCCGCCAGACCCGCCACGCCCGCACCGGCCACCAGCACCTTCGCCGGCGGGACCTTGCCCGCCGCGGTGACCTGTCCGGTGAAGAACCGGCCGAAGTGGTGGGCGGCCTCGATCACGGCGCGATAGCCGGCGATGTTGGCCATGGAGGACAGGACGTCCATCGACTGCGCACGGGAGATCCGCGGAACCGCGTCCATCGCCAGTGCGGTGACCCCGCGCTCGGCCAGGACGGACAGCAACCGCTCGTTCTGAGCGGGCGCCAGGAGTCCGACGAGGGTGGCGCCCGGCCGCAGTCGCGTCACCTCGGTCTCGGTGGGGACGGCGACCTTCATCACGACGTCGCTCGACCAGGCGGTGTCGCCGTCGACCAGGTCGGCGCCGGCGTCGGCGTAGGCCGCGTCGGAGAACTCGGCGCGGGTTCCCGCCCCGTTCTCCACCACGACCCGGTATCCCAGGCCGATCAGCTTCGCCACCGTCGCCGGCGTGGCGGCCACCCGCCTCTCCGAGGGATCGGACTCGGCGACCACGCCGATCACCGAGGGGGCGGCGGCGGGATCCGGCACCTCGGTCTGCGGGGACATATCGGGGATCTCTTCGAGGCTCGAGGCCATGGGGGTTCCTTCGACAGCATCGTGGAAGACAGCGTTGTGGAGGACAGCGTTGTGATGGGGCGACGCAGGTGGACCGGCACGACCGACCACGAACGATGTCCGATCCTTACACGGTTGCCGGCCCCGGCGTGGGGTCATCCGGGATCGCGTCGGAAACCGGTCTCGGGCCTTTCATCACGGGCGATCAGTTCGATGCGAGCCGGGGTACGAGCTCGCGGGCAGGGCGGGCGAGAGGGTGCTCTCTGCTCCGTCCACCTGGTCGGCAATGCCCTCCGGGCCTCGGCATGGTGGTGCCGCTACCCGGGAGCACGTCTGGATGAGCTTACGACACGACAAGAATTGAACTTGATTCAGGTGGGGTGGACGCCGTCCGACCACCCTCCGCCGGAGCTCTGTCGCGCCCGGAAATGCATGAAGCCGACCTGTCGGCCGGCTTCTCCGGGGCAACCCGGCTGCACTGGATGTGTGGGCGAAGGGGGACTTGAACCCCCACGTCCCGAAGGACACTGGCACCTGAAGCCAGCGCGTCTGCCATTCCGCCACTCGCCCGAGTAACGCCCGAATACGTTAACACGGGCCACACCGGCCGCACTAATCCGCTGGTGGAGCACAGTCGCGCGGCCCCCGGGGTGTTCTGAGGCGTGCTTCGGGCCGCTCCCGCCTCTATGATCGACCGGATGCCGCCCACACGAGTGGCGGGGCGGACGAACCAGACGCACACCGCGGAACCGGGCACACACCACAGAAGAGGAGGCACTCATGGGAATCGTCGGCAAGTTCGAACGCACACTCCAGGGTGCGGTGGGGGACGCCTTCGCCCGACTCTTCGGTGGCAAGGTGGTCGCGGCCGAGGTGGAGTCACAGCTACGCAGGCAGGCGGAGGCCTCGCTCAAGGTGGTCGACGGTCACCTGCTCGTCTCCAACAGCTACACCATCACCCTCGCCCGGTCGGACTACGCGTCCTTCACGGAGGACGAGGCCCTGGCCGTCAAGACCTTCTCCCGCCACCTCTCGGATCACATCGCGGAGCAGGGGTGGGAGACCTACGGTCCGGTCACGGTCACGTTCGTCGAGCGCGACGACCTCCACACCGGGCAGCTGCGCATCAACGGGGTCGTGGACCCCGACGCGGTCCCCTTCCACATCTCGGCCGCCGCGCCGGCGCCGGCACCGGGCCATCCGGCTCCGTCGTCGCCGGTCCCCGCGCCACCGGACGCCAGTCAGGAGAGACACCCCATGAAGGCACCCGCCTCCAACTACCCCGTCGCCACCCGCTCCGGATCCGCAGCCCAGAACACCGGGTGGGGCGGCCCGTCCGACGCCCCCACGCAGATCACCCAGGGACGCGCCTCGCTCTCGGTGACGCTTCACCTCGAGGACGGATCCGGTCGGACGTTCCGTCTCCAGCGCGGGTCCAACCTGCTCGGACGCGGCCAGGACGCCGCCTTCCGCCTGCCGGACACCGGGGTGTCCCGGCAGCACGCGGACATCCACTTCGACGGCCGCGAGGCGGTCCTGTCCGACCTGGGCTCCACCAACGGGACCACGGTCAACGAGGGCCCCGTGCAGGACTGGCAGCTGGCGGACGGCGACGTGATCCGGGTAGGACACTCGGAGATCACCGTCCGGTTCGACTAGCCTCGACAGGCATGGACCCCCGGGAACCTCCGGGGGCGATCACACGTTGCCCGAGGTGACCTGACCGGAGAGGGAGGACCGAACTCGTGCAGGGACTCGTTCTGCAACTCTCGCGTGGCCTCCTCCTGGTGATGCTGTGGCTGTTCATCTACCTCGTCCTGCGCGCGCTGAAGACCGATGTCTTCGGCAACGTCGGGATGAGGTCGGGTGGCCAGGGTGAGCGTCGTGGTGGATTCCTCGGCCGCGGCACCAAGGCGATACGCCACCTCGTCGTCACACAGGGCGCCCTGGCCGGAACCCGCATCACCCTCTCCGAGCAGCCGGTCCTGCTCGGCCGCGCCGACTCGTGCACATTGGTGATCGACGACGACTACGCGTCCAACCAGCACGCCAGGCTGTCCCCCCACGGGCCGGACTGGTTCCTCGAGGACCTGGGTTCGACCAACGGCACCTATCTGGACAGATCGCGGGTGACGACACCGGTCAAGGTGGCCGCGGGCACGCCGATCCGGATCGGCAAGACCGTGATCGAGCTGCGCGCGTGACCCCGTCGCTCAGCTACGCCGCCCGCTCACACACGGGGATGGTGCGCGAGAACAACGAGGACTCCGCCTACGCCGCTCCCCGCGTCCTCGTGTTGGCCGACGGCATGGGGGGCCACGCCGCGGGCGAGCTGGCCAGTCAGATCATGGTCGCGACCCTGGCCAGGCTCGACGAGGACCAACCCGGTTCCGACCTCGCCGGCGCGCTCAGCAGGGCGATGAACGAGGGCAACCGGGCGATCGCCGCGCACGTCGAGGCGCATCCGGAGGCCGACGGGATGGGCTGCACGCTGACCGCGCTGCTCTTCGACGGGCGACGCATGGGGCTGCTCCACGTGGGCGACTCACGTGCGTACCTGCTCCGCGACGGCGTCCTCACGCAGATCACCAAGGACGACACCTTCGTCCAGTCACTCGTGGACCGCGGCGAGCTCACCGCCGAGGAAGCCCACGTGCACCCGCGCCGCTCGCTCATCCTCAAGGCTCTCACCGGCGAGCCCGTCGAGCCCACCACCGCCGTCCGGGAAGCCCGGGTGGGAGATCGCTACCTCCTCTGCTCGGACGGCCTGTCCGACCCGGTGAGCACCGAGACCATCGCCGAGACCCTCGCCACCGGCTCCGCCGACGCCGCCGCCGAGCGCCTGGTCCAGCTCGCGCTGCGCTCGGGAGGGCCCGACAACGTGACGGTCGTCGTGGCAGACGTGGTCGACTCCCCACGCGGCGGTTCGGTCGTGCCCGTGGTCGTGGGCGCGGCCTCGACGGACGAGCCCGGCGAGATCGCCGTCAACGCCGACACCGCCGCCGGTCGGGCCGCGGCCTTCTCCCGTGCCCAGGTCGCCTCCCAGAAC
>NZ_JADDKI010000407.1:0-7582 GCF_015356725.1 Dietzia sp. SYD-A1 | reverse complement strand
CCGCCGCGCCGAGCGACTGGCCGGCCTGGCCGCCGAGGTGCCCGGGTTGGTGCCGGTCGAGTGTGACATCACGGATCCGCAGGACCGCGCCCGGCTCGTGGCCACGGCGTCGGAGGTGGGCGGCGGGGTCGACATCCTGGTCAACAACGCCGGTCGGCCCGGCCCGCCCGACGCCCTCTCCGAGAGCGCGGAGGAGTTCGACGACATCCTGCGCGTCAACCTCACCTCGGGATTCCACCTGTCCGCCGCGGCCGTCAACGCCCTGCCCGAGGGGAGGGGGTGTTCGATCATCAACATCTCGTCGGTGATCGGACTGGTCTCCACGGCGCCGATCGGGGGCGCGGGCTACGCGGCGTCCAAGTCCGCGGTCATCGGCGTCACCCGCGAGCTCGCCGGCCAGTGGGGCCGACGCGGCGTGCGGGTCAACGCGGTGGTGCCCGGGTGGTTCGACACCGAGATGACCGACGGGCTGTTCGCCAACGAGAAATCCGCGACCTGGGTGCGCCGCAACACCATGCTCAACCGCGGTGGCCGCGCGGGTGAGGTCGACGGCGCGGTGCTGTTCCTCGCCTCCGACGCCGCGAGCTACGTCACCGGACACGTCCTCACCGTCGACGGCGGGTGGACGGCGCGATGACACCTCCGACGTCGGGAGTCGCGCTGCCCGCGACCATGCGGGCGTGGCGTCTGCACGAGTGGGGGTCGGGCCCCAGGCTCGACCGCATCCCCGTGCCACGCCCCGGGCCCGGTGAACTGCTCCTCAAGGTGGACGCCGCCGGGTTGTGCCACTCCGATCTGCACATCATGGACTCGCCCGAGGGGCGATTGCCGTACACGCTCCCGTTCACCCTCGGCCACGAGGTCGTGGGCACGGTGGTCGCCGTCGGCGACCGCGCCGACGAGAACCGGGTCGGGTTGACCTACGCCGTGCACGGAGTGTGGTCGTGCGGTGAGTGCCGGAAGTGCCGGAGCGGGCGGGACAACTACTGCGTCCGCCTCGAGGGCGCGATCGGCGGCGGGATCGGGCGCGACGGGGGACTGGCCGACTACATGCTCGTCCCCGCGGCGCGACACCTCGTCTCCGTCGACCCCACCACGGGATCGGCCCTCGCCCCGTTGACCGACGCCGGACTCACCGCCTACCACGCGGTCCAGTCGCAGCCCGCCACCGTGAGGGGATCGGTGGTCGTGGTGATCGGGATCGGCGGGCTCGGCCACCTCGCACTGCAGGTGTTGAGGTCCCGCTCGCCCGAGGTGGTGGTGGCGGTCGACCCCCGCGAGAGCGCCCGGGCGCTGGCCACCGAGCTCGGTGCCGACCACGCTGTCGCCTCGGTCGGCGAGGCCGCCGAGGTGGTCGACCGGCTGGCCGCGGGCACGGGCGCCGACCTGGTCTTCGATTTCGTCGGCGCGCAGGAGACGGTGGCGGAGGGCGCCCGCATGCTGGGCACCGGAGGAGGACTCACCGTGGTCGGTTCCGCGGGCGGGGCCCTGACGGTGGACAAGCAGGGCGCGGTCCCTCGCGGGTGGCGGGTCTCCGCACCCTTCTGGGGCCCGCACGCCGACCTCGCCGCCGTCCTCGCCCTCGCGGCCGAGGGGGAGATCGTCTCGGTCGTCGAGGAGCGCACGATGGACGAGGTGCCCGCGGCCTACGAGGATCTGCGACACGGTCGGGCATCCGGTCGCCTCGTCGTCGTCCCCGGAACCGACCCGTCCGCGGCGTGACATGCCGTCGGACCACTGATCGCTTAGGAGAAGCCCAATGAAGCAGCTCGCCCAGGACGTCATCGACCGCGCGGCCCGCACGCCCGGTGACGTCGCCGTGGTGGACGGGGACGGTGCCCACGACCTCGGGGAGATCCTCGCCGGGGCGCGGGCGCTCGCCGGGGTGATCGAGGCCGCGGTGGACGGCCCGCCGACCGTCCTCATCCGTGCGGACAACTCGTGGCGGACGGTGTCGGCCGCAGTGGCCGTGGGACTGGCCGGCGGAATGCTCGCGGTGATGAGCGGACACGCGACGCGCTCGGAGTTCGATCTCGCCGCAGAGGAACTGCGGCCGGACGTCGTGGTGGCCGCCACCGACACCGCCGAGGTGTGGGGGCTGGCCGAGCACGGGTTCGTCGAGGTCGGCCGGGCACTGGACGGCTGGGTCGTCGCGGGGCCGGCGGACGGTCGTTCGAACGGGGTCGACCGCTGGAACGGGGGAGCGGTGGCGGCCATGACCTCCGGGTCGACCGGCCGCCCGAAGTGTGTGATCCAGACCGAGGACGCCCTGCGCTACGCATGCCGCTCGACGATCGAGGCCGTGGGCCTTCGGCCCGGTGACCCGGTGGGTGCGCTGGTGCCGCTGTCCTCCGCGGCCGCGATCTGCTTCGGGATGTACCTGCCGACCATGCTCGGCGGCGCGATGGTGGCCTTGGACAGGTGGAAGCCGGAGACGGCGGTCGCGCTCCTGCGCGAGCACCGCGTGGCCTGGACGATGCTGGTCCCCACCATGGCTCTGCAACTCACGTTGGTCGACGGTGCCGAGGGTGCGCTGTCGGCGATGCGGGCCATGACCGTCGGCGGCGGCCCGATGAACCAGAAGGCGCTGCACGACGCCGAGGTCACCCTGGGTACGACCCTGCTCCGGGTGTTCGGGATGTCCGAATGCCTGGGTCACACCACCCCGTCCCCCTCGGACGAGGTGGAGGTGCGCCTGGGACGGGATGGACGCCCGTTCCCCGGGACCGAGGTGCGGGTGGTGGACGCCGCCGGTGCCGTGCTCGAACCGGGTGAGCTCGGGTCCCTGCAGGTACGCGGGCCCTCGCTGTTCGTGGGGTACGCCCGCGAGGGCGCCCCGGTCGCGCCCGACGTCAATGCCGACGGCTTCCTGTCCACCGGCGACAGGGCGGTGATCCACGACGACGGCAGCGTGAGCATCCGAGGGCGCGAGAAGGACCTCATCATCCGCGGTGGACGCAACATCGACATCAACGAGGTGGAGAGCGCGCTCGCCGCCATCCCGGGGATCCACCAGGTGTGCGTGGTCCCGGTGCCCGACCCGGTACTCGGAGAGCGGACGGCGGCACTCGTCGTGTCGGAAGGTGAACCGCTCGGACTCGAGCAGATCCGTGGGCACCTGGAGGCGGCGGACTTCCCGAAGTTCAAGTGGCCCGAGTTCGTACGGTCGGTCTCCGTGCTCCCGCAGTCCAGGGTGGGCAAGTTGGACCGCAAGGGAGCGGCGACCCTCGCGGCGGAGATGTTCGCGGACTGATCGGTTCGGCGGGACGGCGAGGTCACCTGTGGTGTGGATCGATACCACTGTGACCTGAACTCACTTTCGCTTAACCTGGACGGATCATCACTCACATGGGGGTAAAGGCGATGGCGCCAACAAAGACCGAGGGCCCGAGATCCAAAAGGAACGTCATCCTCGAGGCGGCCGTGGCGAACTTCGGCAGCGTCGGTTACGAGCACACGAAGTGGGCGACCATCGCCGGCGAGGTGGGGATCGGGCAGACCGCGCTTTACCACTACTTCGAGTCCAAGGCGCACTGCCTGCTCACCATCATGAGCGCCGAACTCACCAGGTATCACGAGCGCTTCACGGTGGCGGTCGAGGGAGTGGGCGACGCCGAGACCGCGCTGCGGGCGGCGATCTCCAGTGCCTACGACATCACCGAGACCGAGGCGCTCCAGGCGCGGATCCTTCTCCACCACATCGACATGCTCGCCACCCCTCGCTCCTCCGAGCGGGAGGAGGAGGAGCGGGTCAGGGCACGTGAACTCGTCCGGGTGGTCGAGCGCGACTGGACCGGCCTCCTCGAGCGCGGGATGGACTCGGGGGAGTTCCCCCGGCGCGACCCGGTCGAACTCGGGAGGTTCGTCCTGGGCCTGATCAACTCCGTGTGGAACTGGTACCGCCCCGGCGGCAGTCGAACCCTGCCCGAGGTCTCGGACTCGGTCATGGGGGCGTGTTTCCGGCTGGTGCACTGAGGCGCTCCGGTCCGCGCGGGGGCCGCGCAACAGGGGTCTTCGGCATCCCGCGGTGGTACTGTGACACCAATTCCTGAAGTGAATTCAACTATGGAGGTATCGTGTACAACCTCATCGTCATGGCGTCGAAGCCCAGCGACTGGACTCACGAGGAGTTCATCACCTGGTGGCGCGGGGAGCACGCCGAGGTGACCTATCCGCTGCCCGGTCTGCGCCGGTGGTCGCACACCGCGGTCAAGGAGACCGGTCCCACCAGGCACTCCCTGGGATGGGACGGTGTGTCGGTTCTCAGCTTCGACTCGAAGGAGGCCTACGACGCCATGCTCGAGAGCCCGGAATGGGCGAAGGCCGCGGAGCACGTCGGCTCCATGGGAGGTCGCGCCATCATGGTGATGGGCGAGGAGCAGGTCATGGTCGGCGACTCGTGACCGCCTCGGGAGCGGACTGGGCCGAACTCGGGTGCCATCCGGTGGCCGAAGGTGTCCACCGGATCCCGCTCCCGATGCCGCAGGACGGCCTGCGTGCGATCAACGTCTACGTGGTCGAGGGCCCGCACGGGGTCTCGCTGATCGACGCCGGGTGGAACGTTTCGGGCAACCTCGAGATCCTGCGCGGCGGTCTGAACTCGGTCGACATCGGGCTCGACGAGGTGACCGACGTCCACGTGACGCACATTCACCGCGACCACTACACGATGGGGCCGGAGCTCCGCAGGCGCGTCGGGAGCCGCATCCACCTGGGGGGTGGTGAGCGCCCCGGACTGACCGAGCTCCTCGAACTGCGCACCAGCGTCCCCACGGACTCGCTCGATCAGCTCCGACGGGCGGGAGCCGCGGAGATCGCCGAGGCGTCCCGTGTCGAGGCGCTCGCCGAGCCCTGGGTGGCCGAGGACTGGGAGTTGCCGGACACGTGGACCGAGGACGGCCCGGTGTCGGTGGCGGGACGGCCGATGCAGGCGCGGCGGACCGCCGGCCACACCAAGGGGCACCTCGTGTTCGACGATGCCGCCCTCGGCGTGACGTTCACAGGCGACCACGTGCTTCCCAGGATCTCCCCGTCCATCGGCTTCGAACTCGGTGGGTGGGACAACCCACTGGGTGATTACCTCGCCTCACTTGAGGCGATGCTGGACCGTCCGGACACGCTCATGCTGCCGGCGCACGGGCCGGTCGGAGGCAGCGTCCACGGGCGGGTCCGCGAGCTGCTCTCCCATCACGATTCGAGGCTGGACGCCACGCGGGCGCAGGTGGCCGCCCGGCAGGGGGCGACCGGGCTCGAGGTGGCCGCGGGACTTCCCTGGACCCGCCGCGAGCGCGCGTTCTCCTCGCTCGATGTGTTCAACAAGATGATCGCGACGTGCGAGACCATGGCGCATCTCGACGTGTTGGTGGCGTGGGGAGACCTCGTCGTCGACGAGGTCTCGCCCGCCGGCGTACAGCGCTTCGTCACCGCCTGAGGCGGGGCGGTGCGGGCTCAGCGCGCGGTCCAGCCGCCGTCCGCGTAGAGCTCGGCGCCGGTCATGAACCCGGCGTCGTCGCTGGCCAGGAAGGCCACGCAGCCGGCGATCTCCGCGGGGGTGCCGAGCCGTCTCATCGGGGTACCGGCGAGCATCCCGCGATGGCGCTCGCTGCCCTCGAAGCGCTCCAGGAGCTGGGGGGTCTCGATGAACCCGGGATGGAGGGAGTTCACCCTGACGCCCCTGGTGGCCCAGTGCATCGCGGCGTTCTTGGACATCGTCCGTACCGCGCCCTTGGCGGCATGGTAGGCGAAGCTGTTGCCGAAGCCGCCCACGCTGCCGAGGATCGAACAGACGTTGACGATCGCCCCGCCGCCGGTGCGTTCGATGGCGGCGCCGGCGTGCTTCATGCCCAGCCACACGCCGGTCTGGTCGACGTCGATGACGCGCTGCCAGTGCTCGGGGGACTCGTCCTCCACCGTCTTGAGGCTGCCGATCCCCGCGTTGTTGACCAGCACGTCCAGCCGGCCGTGGGCTTCCATGACGCGGTTCACCGCGGCGCTCCACTGCTCCTCGGACGCCACGTCGAGCTCCACCCGGAGGTGGGGTCCGACCGGGAGGGAGGAGGCCACCTCGTCGAGGGGGGTACCGGGCAGATCGGCGGCGACGACGACGGCGCCCTCGGCCGCGAGCCGGCCGCAGATCTCCGTGCCGATTCCACCGGTCGCACCCGTGACGAGCACGACGTGATCCTGAAAACGCTCCATGTGTTCGGCCTTTCCGGTGCCGGGGGGTGTACCGCTCGACAATAGATGAAGTGAACTGAATTCAGTATACGCCTCGGGTGGCCTCCCGGATCGGGTGCCGCTCACCCCTCGGCGGGGAACACCACCATGAGTGCCTCGGCGATGCATGCCGGCTTCTCGCTGCCCTCCACCTCTATCGCGTAGTGAACGCAGGCCAGGACGCCGCTGGCCTGCGCCTCCCGCGTCCACGCCACCCGGCCGGCAGCCCGGATCCTGTCGCCGGGTCGGACGAAGGAGGGGAACCGCACCTTGTCGAGCCCGTAGTTGATCGCGCGTCCGATGCCCTCGAACGTGAACAGTTCGGAGCTGAGGCGGGGGAGGAGTGACAGCGTGAGATACCCGTGGGCGACGGTCGACCCGATGTCCGACGCCGCCGCCCGTTCCCGGTCGACGTGGATCCACTGCCAGTCCTCGGTGACATCGGCGAAGGCGTTGATGCGGTCCTGGGAGACCGTGAACCAGTCACCGGCCCCGAGGTCGAGGCCGGCGGACGCTCGGAACTCGTCGACACCGTGGAATACGTGGGTCATGGATTCTCCTCTATCGAGTGGGCGGGCGGAGGGGCCGGCGTCTCGCACGGTATCGGGTACGAGCGGGGCGCGGCACCCGCTTCTCGAACTAGGTTCAGTAGAGCAGCGGCTACCGTTGGGGGGTGAACGAGGATAGCGGCCCGGACCGGCGGAGCCTGGCAGTCGGCTATGTCCCCGGTGTGCGACCCGACAAGTGGCTCACCCGGTGGCGCGAGCGCAACCCCGACGTGCCGATCACGGCGCGGCGGGTGGGTGACCCCCGGGCGGAGCTGGCGTCGACGCCGGGTTCGGGGGGTGTCGACGTGGTGTTCCTCCGTGAGGCCGACCACGCCCCCCGCTCCGCCCCGGCCGGACTGTTGCGTATTCCGCTGTACACCGAGACCATGGCCGTGCTCGCAGCGCGGGGCCACGAGATCGGCGTCTACGAGTCCCTGTCCCGGGCCGACCTGGAGGGGGAGCCGTGGCTCGACCCCGTCGACGCGATCACCGCGTCACCCGACGAGGTCTCTGCCGCGGTGGATCTGGTCGCGGCCGGAGTCGGACTATTGGTGCTACCGCAGCCGTACGCCCGCGCGCTGAGTCGTCGGGACGTCATCGAGCGCCCGTTGGAGGGCGTTCCCGCCACCCGCATGGGCGTCGCCTGGTCGTCGGACCGCGAGGGCGACGTGATGATCGACGAGTTCGTCGGCATCGTCCGCGGGCGGACCGCCGACACGTCCCGCAACGCCGGGGACGCACCGAAGGAGAAGCTGAACGCCCGGCAGAAGGCGGCGGCGAAGGCGCGGGCGCGGGGAGAGCGGGTACGGGACGAGCAG
>NZ_JADDKI010000406.1:0-8834 GCF_015356725.1 Dietzia sp. SYD-A1 | reverse complement strand
GGTCAGCGGAGCCGAGGCCGGGGCCACCGTCGCGGCGCTCCAGTCCCGGGGCCGTGAGCCCCGCTGGACCACCCAGGACCCGGACCGCGGCCCCGACCGGGTGATCGGGGTCGACCGGCCGGCCAACAACGAGGCCGAGACCAGCGTCGGGCTCGGCGCGCCGATCTACGTCTACTCGCTCATCGAATCCGCTCTGCAGGCCGACTCCGGCGAGACGGCCGAGGCCCACCAGCAGCACATCGGGGACCTGTGGTCGCGCCACAGCGCCATCGCGGCCCGGAACCCGTTCGCGTGGGACCCGACCGCCCGCACCGCCGAGGAGATCGCCTACCCGAGCGCGTCCAACCGCACCGTGTCCGCCCCGTACACCAAGCTCATGTGCGCCAACCTCCAGGTGGACCTGGCGGCCGGGGTGATCGTGGCCAGCGTCGCGGCAGCCCAGGCGCTCGGGGTCCCCCAGGACAAGTGGGTGTTCCTGCACGCCGGCGCCTCGGGCACCGACGAGTGGTTCGTCTCCGAGCGCGCCGACCTGACCCGCTCTCCCGCCATCGCCGCCGCCGGCGCGGCCGCGTTCGAGCACGCGGGCATCACGGCGGACGACCTCGGCCCCGTCGACCTCTACTCCTGCTTCCCCTCCGCCGTTCAGCTCGGCGCCCGCGCCCTCGGCCTGCCCTGGCAGGACCCGTCGCGGCCACTCAGCGTGACCGGCGGACTCACCTCGGCCGGCGGACCCGGCAACAACTACGGCCTCCACGCCGTCTCGACTCTCGTGCCGCTGCTGCGCGAGGACCCGGATCAGGTCGGACTGTCCACCTCGCTGGGCTGGTACGCCACCAAGCATTCCCTGGGCATCTACTCGGGCACGCCGCCGAGCCGCCCGTTCGCACACCTCAGGCCCGCGATCGAACGCCCCGCCCCGCGCCCGGCGCGCACGGAACTCGACGGTCCCGCGGTGATCGAGGCCGTGACCGTCCCCCACGGTCGCGACGGTGGCGCGGAGGGAGTCGTGGTCTCCGCGATCACCCCGGACGGCGCCCGCGTCCTCCTGCGGCGCGAGAGCGCCGACGACATCGCCGCGCTCACCTCCGGTACCCCGCTGCGTCGGACCCTGCGTCTCGACGGCGACCGGGTCGTCATCGCGGGCGAGCGGCAGGAGCTCCCGGAACCGCCCACGGCCCCGGTCCTCACCCGACGCGACGGCTCGGTCTGGGTGATCACGCTCAACCGCCCCCACGCCAAGAACGCCATCGACCACGCCACCGCCGTCCAACTTGAGCGCGCGGTGGACGACGCCGAGGACGACTCGAGCGTGCGCGCCATCGTCCTCACTGGCAGCGGCGACACCTTCTGCGCGGGCATGGACCTCGCCGGGGCCCACCGCGGGCAGGTGCCGGTCACCGACCGCCGCGGTCCGCTGGGCCTGACCGCCGAGCCACCCACCACGCCGACGGTCGCCGCGGTCGAGGGACCTGCGCTCGCCGGCGGATTCGAGCTCGTGCTGTGCGCCGACCTCATCGTCGCCGCCGAGAACGCCACCTTCGGCCTCCCCGAGGTCACGCGCGGCCTCCTCGCCGCGGCCGGCGGACTGTGGCGGTCGGCCACCCGTCTGCCGAGGCCGGTGGCCCTGGAACTCGCCCTGCTCGGCGACGCCCTCCCCGCCGCGAGGTTGGCCGAACTGGGAATGGTGAACACCGTGGTACCCGAGGGCAGGGCCCTGGAGACGGCGATGGAGACGGCCCGGCGCATCGCCGCCAACGCCCCCCTCTCGGTGAGGGTCGGCAAGAAGATCGTCGACGAGGCACCCACCTGGAGCCCGGACGAGGCGTTCGGACGCCAGAGCGAGATGGCCGGCCCCGTGATCCTGTCCGACGACGCCAGAGAGGGCGTGGCCGCGTTCGCCGAGAAGCGGGAGCCCCGCTGGACCGGCCGCTAGCCACTTCGCCGAAATAGCCTCAGGCCCGGCTCCCCTGTTGGGGAACCGGGCCTGAGTGCGTGGTAGCGGGGACAGGATTTGAACCTGCGACCTCTGGGTTATGAGCCCAGCGAGCTACCGAGCTGCTCCACCCCGCGTCGTTTGCGTCTATGACACTACGTGCCACTCACCGCGGAAGGCAAATCGGTGAACGCGGAACGACCGGAACATGACTCAACTCACACTGCGGCTGCCATTCATGCAGGTCAACTCAGTTCCCGAGGGCCTGGTAGGCGTCGACGGCCTCCTGCAGATCCTCCAGGGCCCGGCCCAGTGAGGACAGGTCCCCGCCCTGGGCCGAGCGGACCGCGTTCAGCGCCTGGTTGATGTCCCGCACGGCTGCGGCACGCGCGGCTTCGTCCGTCCCCCCGGTGGCCGGGGCCGCCGGGCGCGGAGCGGTGGCAGCGGTGGGAGACGCGGCGTCCTCCGCCTCGGCTTCCGCCTCGCCGCTCTCGTCGATCCGCACGACGTCCGGGTCGGCCTCGATACCCACCTGGCGCAGCGCCTCGTACAGCGTCGGCGCGTAACCCACCGCGCGGTCGTAGCTGACCATCACGCGGAGCAGCCTGGGGAACGCCGAGTCCTGGTCCTTGCGCTGCGTGTAGATGGGCTCCACGTACAGGACGGAGTCATCCGCCAGCGGCAACGCGAGCAGGTTGCCCTCGGTGATCTCGGCCGTCTCGCCCCACAGTCGGCGGTCCTCCGCGATCGCCGGGGAGGCGATCATGATGTCCTGCGCCTGATTGGGTCCCTGCGCCAGGGGTTCCGTGGGCCGCTGCACCCGGACCGTGATGTCGCCGTAGGTGTCCGGGTCCGAGCTCGCCGACATGTGCGCCGCGAGGAACTCGCGCTCGTACCCGCGGAACGCGGAGATGAGCTGGAACGAGGGCTCGTCCGACTCGGGGTCGGTCGGATCGGAGACCACCACGTAGTACGGCGGCTGACTCGGCCCCTCCACCGGACCGGCATTCGCGGCCTGGGTACCCGCAGGTCCACCGGCCGGCCCACCCGGGGGCGGGGTCGGGTTCTGGATCGACGAGGTCACCGTGGGATCGGACGGCACCGACCAGAAGGCGTCGTTGGTGAAGAACTGACCGGGGTCGTCGACCTGGTACCGGGCCAGCAGCTCACGCTGGACCTTGAACAGGTCCTCCGGGTACCGGAGATGCTGCTCGAGCTCCTCCGAGATGGCCTCCCGGGGCTGCACGATCCCGGGCAGGGCCTTCATCCAGGTCTGCAGCACCGGGTCCGACTCGTCGAACGCGTAGAGGTCCACCGTGCCGTCGTACGCGTCGACCGTGGCCTTGACGGAGTTGCGGATGTAGGAGACCTTCTCGTCCGGCAGGACCCGACCGCCGGCCTCGTTCGTGGAGTCGGCCGTCATGGCCTCCAGGGAACTCAGTTCGGCGTAGGGATACGTCTTGAGCGTGGTGTAGCCGTCGACGATCCACTTGATCCGGCCGTCGATCACGGCCGGGTACGTGTTGGTGTCGGTCGTCAACCACGGCGCGACCTTCTGGACACGGTCCCGGGGGTCGCGGTCGTAGATGATCTTGGAGTCCGGGCCGATCAGACTGGACAGCAGGATGTTTCGCTCGGCGAACCTCAGCGCATAGGCCGTGCGGTTGAGCCAGTTGCCGATCGGGACACCGCCCTCACCGGTGTAGGTGTACTGCTCGGTGTCCGTGTCGTACTCACGGGGACCCTCACCGTTGTCGCCGACGATCGCGTAGTCGGGGTCGGCCTGGGCGATGAGCGGACCGAAGTAGGTCCGCGGCTGGGTCACCGGGATCACCATCTCCTGGCCGCTGTTGATGGCCTCGAGGTCCGAGATCTGGAAGTTCGGCAGGCCGCCGCGGTCCGAGCCCGCGTCGTCGGCGATCTCGTTGACCCGGTTGGCGGGCGCGGAGACGAACCCGTTGCCGTGCGTGTAGACGGTGTGCCGGTTGATCCAGTCTCGCTGATTGGCCTGCAGGGACTCCGGGTTGAGCTCGCGCGCGGCCACGAGGTAGTCCCGCATCTCACCGTCGATCGTGTACCGGTCGATACCCAGCGTCTCGGGGAAACCGTAGAAGTTGCGCAGCTGGTGAAGCTGGGTGAAGGTGGGCGAGAGCACGTTCGGGTCGAGCACGCGGACGTTGGACAGTGTCGTGACGTCCGACCCCGCCTCCCGCGGGTTCGGATCCGCCGAGCCCCAGCCCTCGATGTACGTCACCCGGTCGTCACCGATGTCGTACGCGGCCCGCGTGGCCTCGATGTTGCGGGCGATGTACTCCCGTTCCTTCTCGGCGCGGTTGGGGTTGACCGAGAACTGCTCGACCGCCAGCGGCCAGACCGATCCCACCACGAGCGCGGAGAACAGCAGGAGCACGGTGGCGAGCGCGGGGATCCGCAGATCCCTGATCACGATCGCGGAGAAGAAGGCGATCGCACAGACGATCGCCACGGAGAACATGAAGATCTTGGCCGGGATCAGGGCGTTGACGTCGGTGTGTCCGGCACCGGTGAACGTCGCGTTCTCGCGGAACAGCAGCTCGTACCGGTCGAGCCAGTACGCCGCCGCCTTGAGCAGGATGAACAGTCCCGCGAGACTGACCAGCTGGATCCGCGCGGCGCGGGTCAACGCCCCTTCGCGCGCACCGGGTCGGAGCCCACCGAACAGATAGTGCGTGACGAGATTGGCGAGGAACGCCAGGACCACGGCGACCATGAGCCAGGTGACGAGCGATCGCCACAGGGGCAGCTCGAACGCGTAGAAGGAGATGTCGATCCCGAACTGGGCATCGGTCTGCCCGAACGGGGTGGAATTGAAGAACGCGAGAACCGACTGCCAGCCCGTCTGAGCCACGGAACCGGCGAGCAGTCCGAGCCCGACGGGGACCCATAGCACGGTCTTGGCCGGTGAGTCGCCGAGAGCGGCCCGGTACCTCGCCAGCGCGTCCGGCATCCCCGGTTGTGCCAGGAAGACCGGACGGTACCGGTAGGCCAGCAGGATGCCCGCGGCGACCGCGAGTCCCACGAGCAGGGCGACCACGACGAAGAGACCGATCCGCGTGAGCAGCTCCGTCCTCATGACGGTGGTGGCGTCGACCGAGGAGAACCACAGCCAGTTCGTGTACGTGGAGTTGATCCTCGGTAGCACCTGGATCAGGACGATGAGGATGACGATAGAGATGGCGACGGCTCGGCCGCGACGTGAGATCGCGATCGGCCGACCGGGATTACCGGGCGGGCGGACGGACACCGGGGAAGCTCCTGGACTGCTGGGGCGGACATGCTCGTGGAATCCACCTTACGGAAAAGCCCCGGCTCACCCGCAGGTCGGTGGCTGCCCCCCGGAAACGGCCTCCTCCAGCGCCTCCAGCGCGCCCCGGAGCGTGTCCACCTCGATCAGGCGGATCCCTCCCGGTGGGTCCTGCACGGCCTCCGCACAGTTTGCGGACGGGACGAGGAATTCCGTGGCCCCCGCCTCCCGGGCGGCCCGGATCTTGTGGGTGATCCCGCCGATCGGGCCGACGGTGCCGTCGGGCCGGATGGTGCCCGATCCCGCGACCTGCGCGCCGCCCGTCAACTCCCCCGGTGACAACTTGTCCACGATCGCGACCGCCAACACCAGCCCCGCCGAGGGGCCCCCCACGTTCGGGTCGATGTTGATGTCGACGTCGGTGCCGTCCGCCGGTGTGTCACCGACGAGGATGCCCAGGCGCCCCTGGTCGGGATCGCCGTCCGGACCGGCGGGCTGCAACGTCGTCGTCGTCGTCTCCTCGCGCCCGTCCCTGGTGAACCCGATCGAGACCTCCTCGCCCGGCCGCCGGGCGCTGACCTGCTCGACCACCGCGGTGGCGTCGGAGACCCGCTCGCCGTCGATCGAGGTCAGGACGTCACCCTCACGGAGGCGGTCGGCGGCCGCGCCCTCGGGGTCGACGGCCTCGACCCTGGGCTGCATCGGGATCCCCAGGTACCTGTAGGCGGCGGCCTCCGCGGAGTTCTCCGAACCCACCATCTCGGCGGCATTGGACTCGCGGACCTCGTCCCGGGACCGTTCCGGGGGGAAGACCTGGTCACGCGGGACCACCACCTGCACCGGGTCCAGCCAGAACCTCGTGGCCTCGAGGAGGGTGAGGTTGTCCCGGACCGCGACCGTGGTCATCCGCAGCGCACCGGAGGTCTCGTCCGCCTCCCTGCCGCTGATCTCGATGACGGGGACCGTCTCCACCCCGTCCTCGCCCTCGACACGGACGTCGCCGAACGTGTCGTAGGTGGGTCCGGGGCCCATGGACACGAGCGGAACCGTCGCGGAGGTGGCCAGGACGAGCAGCAGCACCGCCGGGACCAGAGCGGCGAGGAGGGTCAGCAGTCGGCGACTCACGGGGGCAAGGGTAGTCCGCGAGCCGATACCGTGACGTCGGGCCCGGACCTGCGCACCCGAGGGGCTGTACCGTTGTGGCATGAACCAGCCCTTCGGTTTCTCCGCTTCCGATGACGACGGTCGCGACGACGACCGGAGCCGCGACCCGGGCGGCCCCGGCGGTTTCGACCCCTCCCAGTTCGGCCAGTTCGGTCAGATGCTCTCCCAGTTCGGTCAGATGCTCGGCTCCATGGGATCGGCGATGACCGGACCCGGCTCCACGGGCCCGGTCAATTACCAGCTCGCGCGCACCGTGGCCCTGCAGGCCCTCGGACGCACCCCGGTCGTGTCCGAGGCCTCCCGGACCGCCGCGCAGGAGTCGATCCGCCTCGCGGAGCTGTGGCTGGACGAGACCACCGTGTTCCCCTCCGGCGTCCACCGGACCGAGGTGTGGACGCCCCAGCAGTGGGTCGAACAGTCCCTGCCCACCTGGGAGAAGATCTGCACCCCGGTCGCCGAACAGATGAACTCGGCCACCAAGGGGGCGATGCCGGAGGAGGCGCGCCAACTCGCCGGACCACTACTGGGGATGCTCGACCAGATGGGCGGCATGGGCTTCGGGATGCAACTCGGTCAGGGACTGGGCAAGCTCGCCCCCGCCGTGCTGTTCTCCTCTGAGGTGGGCCTGCCGTTCGCGGACGACGGTGTGAGCGCCCTGTGCCCGACCGCGATCGACGCGTTCGCGGAGGAACTCGACCTCCCACGCCAGGAGGTCCTGGTGTTTTTGGCCGCGCGGGAGGCCGCCCACATCCGGTTGTTCGCGGGCGCACCCTGGCTCCGGGCGAGGGTCCTGGCCACCGTCGAGGAGTACGCCCGCGGTATCCGGGTCGACACCTCGGGACTGGACGACCTCGCCTCCGGTCTCGACCCGTCCATCCTCCAGGACCCCGCCAAGCTCCAGGAGCTGCTGTCCGGCGGGGCCGGTGCCATCGGGCCCAAGGTCACCAATGTCAACGAGGCGGCGCTCGGCCGTCTCGAGACGCTGCTCGCCCTGGTCGAGGGCTGGGTCGACGCGGTCGTCACCGCCGCGGTCGGCGATCGCCTGCCCAGCGCCGACAAACTACGCGAGATGTGGTTACGCCGTCGCGCCACCGGTGGGGCGGCAGAGCAGGCCTTCGCCGGTCTCGTCGGTCTCGAACTGCGCCCACGCAAGGCCCGGGAGGCCTCGGAGCTGTGGCGCCGGGTCTCCGAGGCGGTGGGCACGGACCGCCGGGACGGCCTGTGGAGCCACCCGGACCTGCTCCCCGTGGGCGAGGACCTCGAGAACCCGGCCGCGGTGATCGACCGGCTGCTCGACGAGACCACCGGGGACCAGTCCGGGGTCGACGAGATCGAGAAGTTCCTCCGCGAGTCCGGGGGCGGTCCCGGCACGGGATCCGGCGGCGACGCGAACGGACCGGCGCGGGACTCCTGAACTGCCGGCCCGTCTGAGGTCAGGGGCCGTCGTCCTGCACGAGGTCCCCCACCGCCTCGCCGCCATCCGCGGCTCCGCCGGACCCCGGCGCGAGAGTCCTGGAGTGGGCCTCCAGAAAGCCCATGGCACGCTCGGTCCGCGGATAGCGTCGCACCACCTCCCAGAAATCCGGGGTGTGTCCGCCGGGCACCACGAGATGGGCGAGTTCGTGCACGACGACGTAGTCCAGCACGTACGCGGGGACCTCCCGCAGCGCCTCGCTGACCCTGATCTCCCCCGACGCGGGGGAGCACGAGGCCCACCGGGTGGTCATCGCGGGCACCCACCGGATCGACCCAGGTCGCGCGCGTCCGTCCATCCACCTGTCCGACAGCGAGGCCGCACGTCGCATCAGGTCCTCGTCGGACGCCCTGGCCCCCGACCGCCTGGCGGAACGACGCAGTCGCGACAGCATGTCGGCGACGAGCCGACGTTCCTCGGCCCGGGGCAGCCCGGCCGGCATGAGCACCACCACGGCCCCGTCCTCCACTCGCGCGGAGACCGTCCTCGTGCGACGACGCGACCGCCGCACCTCGATCCTGGGGTCATCAGGGCTGGTGGGCAGCCCGTCAGCGGGTACCGAACCCTGATCGACGTCGGATTCCGGCTGGGGCGTGGGTGACACGCCGACCACGCTAGACGACGGGCGACCTCTCTGTTCTCCACAGGTCGCACCAGGTGCACCGGGCTGTGGACAGGCCGCCGACGAGCGTCCCCGCGACGACCACGTGCGTGCCACGATGTGCTCGTGTCATCAGCTACCCCCTCCGGAGTGCGTCCACCCCACACCGCGATAAGACCCACCCCGCGGGATCCCGTCCGGGCCGTCCTGCGGGCCGGGACCGTCGTGGTGGTGAGGGACCACGACTCGGTTCAGGTGGGACTCGCACCGGACCGCGCGGTCGTGGTGGCCGCCCCCGGGTCGTGCGGACCCCGGGGTCTGGCGGCACTGCTCCTCGAGCTCGAAGGCGGGTCCGACCTCGACGACGCCGCCTCCCGGG
>NZ_JADDKI010000405.1:0-1404 GCF_015356725.1 Dietzia sp. SYD-A1 | reverse complement strand
CTCGGCGGCCGTCGACGCCGCGCGCCGACGGGTGGGGATCGCGCTGGGTCGGCTCGAGACGCTGTCGGGCGCGGACGGGAGCGCGGTCGACGTCGCGGCCGACCTCGTCGTCGTCGTCCTGCTGCGACTCGTCGTGGAGGTGGCGGTGGGACTCGACCCCCGCGCGGCCGCCGACGAGTGCACCGGCCGCCTGCGGATCATCCTCGCAGGAGCCGGCACGGTGTCCGGGTGATCGGTGTCCCCCTCGGCGGGGCGTCTGATCAGCGGCGGGACCGCATCGCCATCACCGCGCCCGCCGCCACGACCACCACGGCCGCGACCACGGCGAGCCACGGACCGTTCCTCGAGAGCACGGACCCGGGTGCGGTGGTCGGGCTGCGCTGATCGCCGGGACCCACGGCCCCGAGCGGCCCGGAGGCCAGGTGCTCGGTCCCCGCTCCCGGCTCGATCGGGGGACCCGTCACCAGGTGCCCCACGGAGCCGTCGGTGTCGAACCCGGCGTCGAGCAGTCGCGCCGCCTGTTCCCACGGTGACGCGGGCACGCGGGTGCCGTCGAGGAGGACCACCACCAGGCGTCGCCCGTCCCGCTCGGCCGCACCGATGAACGTGTGCCGGGCGTCATCGGTGAAGCCGGTCTTGCCGCCGATCGCCCCCGGGTAGTTGTAGAGCAGCTGATTGTCGTTCGCCAGCACGAACCCGGGGTTGACCGCGACCCCGTCCCCCCGGAGGGTCGGGCCGGACTGCGGTGGCGCGGCGGCCGGATCGGGTGCGCCCGCGCCCTCACCCGCCGGGTACCCGGGGAACCCGGACATCTGCGTGGCCACGATGCGGGCGAACGCCGGGCGGGTCATGGCGTCGCGGAAGATCAACGACAGGTCGTACGCCGTCGACATCATGCCCGGCCCGTCCAGGCCGTTCACGGTGGCGGCGTGGGTACCGACGGCACCCAATCCGGCCGCGTGGGCGTTCATCGCCTCCAGCGTCGCATCGACCCCGCCCATCCGCCGCGCGAGCACGAGGGCGGCGTCGTTACCCGACGACATGAGCAGGCCCCGCACCAGGCGGTCCACCGAGTACTGGCCGCCCGGGCCGATCCCCACGAGGCTGCCCTCGGCGCCCCGGAGATCCTCGTCGGTCACCGTGACGACCCGGTCGGCGTCGAGGGCGTCCAGGGCCACCGTGGCGAGGAGGGTCTTGATGAGGCTGGCCGGGCGGTACCGACCGTGGGGATCCTGCGCGGCCACCACCTCTCCGGTGTCCAGGTCCGAGATCATCCACGCGCTGGCGGTGACGTCGCGGGGCACCTCGAACCCGTCCGGCGCCACGACCTCGCAGCCTGCCAGGGCATCGCCGCCCGGCGGGGACTCCGGGACCGGGGGAGGTGCGGGAGAGGTCTGGCCGGGC
>NZ_JADDKI010000040.1:0-10290 GCF_015356725.1 Dietzia sp. SYD-A1 | reverse complement strand
CCCCGCGCTGGCCGGCTGGGGGGCCGCCGCGCCGGGGGCCGCGGCGTTCTGGACGTCGGTCTCGGAGGTCATGACACAACTCTACGGATCTGTTACGCCGACGTGCACCGGAAGCGCGGTCGTCGCAACCCGGTTGTCCGCGGGTCCTGGTCCGCCGCGGCCTCACAAATGACCGAGGTCCCGGACCGTGAACGGCCCGGGACCTCGCATTGTCGGGGTGGCGGGATTCGAACCCACGACCTCTTCGTCCCGAACGAAGCGCGCTACCAAGCTGCGCCACACCCCGCTGACAACGAGGGATACTCTAGCGCCCCGCCGGATGAATCGCGAAACCGGGTCAGGCCGGCAGCGGGATCCGTTCACGCAACGGCGTCTCGGGGACCGAGGCCTCGTCGCCGCCACCGCCGGGCCCGGCGACCAGCTCGAGCAGCGTCGCCTCGGGCCTGCAGAACGTCCGGACCGGCACGTACGGCGAGGTGCCGAGCCCTGCGGAGACGTGTAGGACCAGGTTCCGGCCCCAGGCGGACAGTCCCTGGGCGCGCGAGCGGTCGATGCCGCAGTTCGTGACGATCGCCCCCGTGGGCAGGCAGAGCTGCCCGCCGTGGGTGTGGCCCGCCACCGCGAGGTCGTACCCGTCGGCGTCGAAGCGGTCGAGCACCCGGGGCTCGGGGGAGTGGACCAGGCCGATCCGCAGGTCGAACGCCGGGCCGGCGGGCCCCTCGATCTCGCTGTAGCGGTCGCGGCCGATGTGCGGGTCGTCGACCCCCGCCACCAGGACACGACGACCGTCCACGGCGATCTCCGCGCGCCGATGGGTGGCGTCGACCCATCCACGCTCGGAGAACGCGGCCTTGAGGTCCCGCCACGGCAGCGGGACGGAGGAGTGCTTCTTCCGTCCCACGCCGAGGTACGACAGGGGGTTCTTGGGCACCGGCGCGTAGTAGTCGTTGGACCCGAACACGAACGCCCCGGGCCGGCCCAGCAGAGGGCCGAGCGCCTGCACGACGGACGGGACCGCGCGTACGTCCGAGAGGTTGTCCCCGGTGTTGAGGACCAGATCCGGCTCCAACCGGGCCAGGGCCGCGAGGAAGTCCTGTTTCCGCTTCTGGCCGGGCATCATGTGCAGGTCCGAGATGTGCAGGATCTTCAGCGGCTCCGAGCCCGGCGCGAGCAGTGGGAGGGAATGACGACGGACGGTGAACGCGTTGCGCTCCCATCCCGACGCGTAGACCGTGCCCGCCACCACCGCACCGGCGAGGACGGCCGCCGCGCGCGCGGAGGGGGTCGACGGGGTGCTCCGGGTCCGACGGGAGGGGCGCTGCATCCCACCATCGTACCGGCGGCGCCCGCGTGAAGGCTCCGCCCCGGCGGGGGTTACCTCGGCGGGGAGATGGTGATGGGCGCCAGGCCGGGGACGTTCAGCACGACGGGCTCGTCGCCGATCGCGGCCCCCGGGCCCGACGCCTCCTGGCCGTCGGTGTTCCGGGCCGCGGCCCGGCCGCCGCCCCCCGAGCCGTCGGAGACGCGGAGGGTGACCTGGGATCCGGGGATCCCGGTCCCGCCGTCGAGACCCACGACGGTCCCGTAGGTGCGTCCGGTGCCGGAGACGAACTGGGTGTTGACGATGAATCCGGCGCCGGTGAGCAGCGAAGTCGCCGCCGACTGGCTCATCCCCTCGACATCGGGCAGCGCCGCGCCGCTGGTTCCGGCCTGGTAGGCGGGATCCGGTGCGGGCAGCTGGACCGGGCCGTAGATCTGGGCGATCGGGGTGAACGCGGAGAACCAGGTGTTGGCAGGCTCGAGACCGCCGAAGAGGTTGCCGTACGCGCACTGGCGCAGGGGGCTGGTGCACAGCTCGCTCGTGGTGGTGCCGTCGTTGAAGGCGTAGACGGCCGCCGAGTAGTTGTTGGTGTACCCGAGGAACGCCGAGGAACGGTTGGCCTCCGTGGTTCCGGTCTTGCCCGACATGGGCAGGCCCCATCCGGCGGCCCCCGCCGCGCCCGCGGCGGTGCCGGCTCCCACGTGGTCCTTGGACAGGGCCACCGAGAGGGTGTTCGCCAACCCGGGCTCGACCACCTGCTCGCAGCTCGGTTCGTTCAGTTCGACCGGCGCCCCGGTGCGGTCGGTGATCGACTCGATGGGGCTCGGCGGACACCAGGTTCCCCCGGAGGCCAGGGTGGCCCCGACGTTGGACAACTCCAGGGCGTTGACCGCCGTGGGTCCGAGGGTGAACGATCCCAGGTTGTTCTTCTTGATGAACCCGGCGATCGAGTCGCCGTCCGCCGCGGTGCCCTTGCGGTCGTACGACCGCATCCCGAGACGCACCGCCATGTCCACGGTGGGAGCGACCCCGACGTCCTTGATGAGGTTGACGAAGGTCGTGTTGGGCGACTGGGCCAGCGCGTCCGCCACGGACAGTGACCCCGGGTACGACCCGGCGTTCTCCACGCAGTACTGGCCGGGCGGGCATCCGGGGGCGCCGCCGGCGCCCAGGCCGGAGACCTGCACGCGGCGCGGAACCGACAACGTGGTGTTGGTGCCCATCCCCTTCTCCATGGCCGCGGCCACCGTGAAGACCTTGAACACCGAGCCGCCGCCGTCGCCGACCAGAGAGAACGGCTGGGGCTGGACCGTCTGGCTGTCACCCAGTTCGAGGCCGTACCGGCGGCTGGAGGCGATCGCCGCGACCTTGTGGGAATCCCGGCCCGGACGCACGACGCTCATGACCTGCGCCACGCCCTGGCCCGTCGGGTTGCCGTAGGTGTTGAGCGACCGCTGGACCGAGTCGTGGACGGTCGGGTCGAGCGTGGTGCGGATGGTGTACCCGCCCTCCTGGACCATCTCGCGGCTCAGACCGTTCTGGTCCAGGTAGTCCAGTACGTAGTCGCAGAAGAACCCTCGGTCGCCGGCGGTGATGCAGCCACGGGGTAACGAGTTGGGGCGTTCCAGCACGCCGAGGGGCTCGGCCGCGAAGGCCGCGCCTTCCGCCGGCGTGATCGCGCCGGTCTGGACCATGGTGTCGATGACGGTGTCGCGACGGTCCTTGGTGTCCTCGGGGTGGGCGTAGGGGTTGAACATGCTGGTGGACTGGATCATCCCGGCGAGCATGGCCGACTGCGGCACGGTCAGCTCGGAGGCGTCGACCCCGAAATACGTCTGGGCCGCGGTCTGGACGCCGAAGGCGCCGTTGCCGAAGGAGATCAGGTTGAGGTACTTGCTGAGGATGTCGTCCTTGCTCATCTCGGCGTCCAGCGTGAGCGCCATCCGGATCTCTTTGATCTTGCGCGCCGGGGTGGTCTCCACGGCGGCTCGCCGTTCCGCGTCGTTCTCCGCTGAGACGAGGAACTGGTAGTTCTTGACCAGCTGTTGATCGATGGTCGAGGCGCCCTGCTGGACGTCGCCGGACGTGGCGTTGGTGAGCGCCGCGCGGATCGTGCCCCGCCAGTCCACACCGTTGTGGTCGGCGAACCGGCGGTCCTCGATCGCGATGATCGCCAGCTTCATGTTCTGCGAGATCTGATCGCTCGGGACCACCACGCGCTGCTGGTCGTACAACCAGGCGATCGGTGTGCCCTCGGAGTCGGTGACCGTCGAGATGGACGGGAGATCGCCCTTGATCAGGTCCGCCGAGGTCCCGGACAGGGAATCCGCCATCTTGTTGGAGGCCAGCCCCGCCGCCCCGGCTATCGGGAACAATGATCCGGCCGCGACCACCCCGGCCGCGACACAGGTCGCGACCAGCTTTCCCAGCGAACTCATACCCGACACGGGGCCAAGAGTACGTGAACACCCCCGTCCCGCCACCCCGCGAGGCCTCCGTCGCACACGACTCTTTACTTCTGTTGTGTGACTGCGGTAACAATATTAGAGAACGCGGGACGTTTCGAACCCGGATGAGGTCGTGTGACGGCCCTCACCGCCGAGAGGCTCCCGCGGACACCGTGGGCCCGCCGCGCCGGGCGGGTCCAGAAGGCCGGAGGCGTGTGCGGCAGACCCGTCCGCGACTCCACACAGACAGGGGTACATCGATGACGGCCACCCTTCCCGGGACCTCCCGGACCGACGACGCCGGGGTCCGCCCCGGCTCAAGCAATCCCCTCGGTTCCGAGGAGACGATCATCGGGGAGGGGCGCCAGGAGTGGGTCGCCCAGGCCCGGTGCAAGGACATCGACCCGGACGAGCTCTTCGTCCGCGGCGCCGCGCAGCGCAAGGCAGCGTCCATCTGCCGCCACTGCCCGGTCCTCCTGCAGTGCCGCGCCGACGCGCTGGACAACCGCGTGGAGTTCGGGGTCTGGGGCGGGATGACCGAGCGTCAGCGGCGCGCCCTGCTCAAGCAGCACCCCGAGGTGCGGTCCTGGGCCGACTTCTTCGCGCAGCAGATCGAACGCCATACCGTCATCTACTGACTCCCACCGGTTCCGTACCCCACACGACGCGACCCGCGGCTCCCGCCGCGGGTCGCGTCGTGTGTTCGGGCCCGGCGCCGGTTCACCCACTCAGTCGGTTCACCCACTCAGTCGGTTCACCCGCAGAGCTGGTCGCCGACCGACCGCAACGCCTCCAGGTTGGAGATCTCGAACGGGAGCGAGGGCACTCCCACGATCCGCACATCCGGATGGGTGTCGGTGAAGGACTCCAGGAGGCGGACCTCCTGCTTGGCCGTCCCGGCCCGGTCGGCGTGGATCCGCAGCACCGCCTCCGCCTCGGGGTTCCCCGCCAACCGGTCGGCGGCCGCACACGCCTGCTCGGCTGTCAGGTCGGTGAGCCGCGGGTGGGTGCGGTTGATCACGACCCCCGCGAGCGGCATCGACTCCTCCGACAGTCGTTCGGTGAAGAACGCGGCCTCGCGGAGGGCGGGCCGCTCCGCGGAGGAGACCACCAGGAACTCGGTGCCCTTGCGCCGCAGGATCGCCTGGGTGCGGGAGGCCCGCGTGGCGAACCCGCCGAAGGTGGAGTCCAGGGCCACCACCATCTCGGAGGCGTCCTTGAGCATGGAGGACCCGACGACCGCCGACACCCCCCGCATGGCGGTGCTCATGGCACCGGTCATCAAGCGGCCGACGCCGCGGCCGGGCGCCGCGAACACCCGCATGAGGCGACTGTCCATGAAGGCGCCCAGGCGGCGCGGGGCGTCGAGGAAGTCGAGCGCGTTGCGTGAGGGAGGGGTGTCGACCACGACGAGGTCCCACGTCGAGTCGTCGAGCAGCTGCCCCAGCTTCTCCATGGCCATGTACTCCTGCGTCCCCGCGAACGAGGTGACCATGGTCTTGTAGAAGTGGTTGTCCAGGATGGACTGCGCCTTCTCGGCCGTGGTGTTGGCGATGACCAGCTCGTCGAACGTGCGACGCATGTCGAGCATCATCGCGTGCAACGACCCGTCCGAATCCGCGTGCTCCGGTCCCAGGTCCACGCGGGACGGTTCGTTCGAGAGGTCGTCGATCCCCAGCGCCTGCGCGAGGCGCCGGGCCGGGTCGATGGTGAGGACCACGGTGTCGCGGCCGAGTTCGGCGGCGCGCAGGGCCACCGCGGCGGCGGTGGTGGTCTTGCCCACCCCGCCGGCGCCGGTGCAGACCACCACCCGGGTCGCCGGGTCTGTGAGCAGTCCGGTGATGTCGAGACGACGAGTCATGATCAGTGCACTCCCTGGTCGGCGAGGGCGGAGGCCAGGTCGTACAGGTCGGCGACCTCGACGCCGTTGGGCAGGGCCGGCAGCACGAGGGTCGGGCAGCCGGACGAGGTCAGGGTCTCGCCGGCTGTGAGCTGTCCGCGTGCGACGCGGGCGTGCTCGATGGCCTCCACCAGGAGCCCCTGCAGCCCCTCGTCGTCGAGCTCCACACCGGTCTCCTCGAGACCGGCCAGCACCGCCTCGGCGTCGATGTCCTCCTCGGCGATCCGCTGCAGCGCGTCGTCGTCGAGGTGCCGGGTCTCCGCTCGGTTGATGATCACCTGACCCACCCGCAGATCATGGGACCGGAGCTCCTCGATCGCCTCGATGGTCTCCTGGACGGGCAGCGATTCGAGCAGGGTCACCAGGTGCACGACCGTCTGCGGGGAGTGGACCAGCTCGGCGACGGCATCGGCCTGACGACGGATGGGCCCGCCGGCGGCGAGGTCGGCCATCGCGGTGGTCACGTCGAGGAACTTGCCGATGCGACCGGTGGGCGGGGCGTCGACGACGACCGCGTCGTACACCACTTCCTTCTTGGCGTGTTGGCGCGTGACGACCTCGTAGATCTTGCCGGTCAGGAGAACGTCCTTGAGGCCGGGTGCGATGGTGGTGGCGAACTCGATCGCGCCCACCGACTTCATCACCTTGCCCACCACCCCGAGGTGGTAGAAGGTGTCAAGGTAGTCGAGCATCGCGGCCTCGATGTCGATGGCCAGCGCGAACACCTTGCCACCGCCGTCGACCCGGGCCACGAGTTCCTCGCGGTACGGCAGCGGCGAGCGGTCGAAGATCCGCGCGATGCCCTGGCGTTCCTCGACCTCCACCAGCAGGACGCGCTGTCCGGTCGAGGCCAGTGCCAGCGCGAGCGAGGTGGCGACCGTGGTCTTGCCGGTGCCCCCCTTGCCGGAGACGTAGTGGAGGTCCGCGCGGGCGGAGGCGTCGGACCAGCCGGTGGACAGCTCGTCGGCGATCGTCGACCTCACGGACTGACTCGACGTACCCGACTGGGTCGATTGCGTTCCTGGTGTGTCGGTGGACGGCATGCGGTCCACCCTAAGCGGTTCCACCACGGCGCGCGGGCCGCCGGCGACTTCCCTAGAGTGTGGGCATGAGCGAATCCACCCCCGCAGCCCGGTTCGAGTACGTGACGGTCCCGCTGCTCACCCACGCCACCAAGCAGATCCTCGACCAGTGGGGCGGTGACGGCTGGGAGCTGGTCTCCGTCCTGCCCGGCCCCACCGGTGAGCAGCACGTCGCCTACCTCAAGCGTCGGCTCTGATGCCGGAGGGCGAGGGCGGCGGGTACTGGACCCGCAAGCTCGAGCAGCTGGGGATCGACCTGCCGACCGTCGTCCCCCCGCTCGCCAACTACGCGCCCGCCGTGCGGACGGGCGCCTACGTCTACACCTCCGGTCAGCTGCCGATGATCGACGGCGCTCTCGCCGCGACCGGCAAGGTCGGTGCCGCGGTGTCCCCGGAGACGGCGGCTGATCTCGCCCGGACCTGTGCCCTCAACGCACTCGCCGCCGTGGACGGCCTGGTGGGCATCGACTCGGTGGTGCGGATCGTCAAGGTCGTCGGCTTCGTCGCGTCGGCCCCGGGCTTCAACGCCCAGCCCGCGGTGGTCAACGGCGCCTCGGATCTGCTGGGTGAGGTGTTCGGGGACGCCGGCGTCCACGCCCGCTCCGCGGTCGGGGTCTCCGAGCTGCCGCTCGACGCGCCCGTCGAGGTCGAGCTCATCGTCGAGGTCGAGGGATAGGGCCGGACGGTGGCCCGGGACGGAGAATGCCGATGACCGGCGGCCTGGCCCCGATCACGTTCCCGGCGTACGAGACCCTGCGACCCGTCACGGACCTGGCCGGGGTGATCCTCTGCGACAACCCCTCGGAGATGACCTTCGAGGGGACCAACACGGTGGTGCTGCGGGCCCCCGGATCGCGCACCGCCGTGGTGGTGGACCCCGGGCCGGAGAATCGCGCGCACGCTGAGCGGATCGCCGCGATCGTGGGCGAGATCGAGCTCGTCGTCATCACCCATCGACACGGGGACCACACCGGCGGGATCGACGACCTCCGGGCGCTGACCGGCGCGCCGGTCCGGGCGGTCGGACCGGTGTACTGCCGGGATGCCGCGCCGTTGGTGACGGGGGGCGACGACGACGAGGTGATCCACGCCGCCGGGCTGGACCTCACCGTGCTGGCCACTCCCGGGCACACCGCGGACTCGATCAGTCTCGAGGTGCGTCCGGCGGGTGCCGGGTTCACCGCGCGCGCGGACTGTGTGGTGCTCGGCGACACGATCCTGGGTCGCGACTCGACCGTTCTGGACTCCACCGACGGCGATCTGGGGGACTACCTACAGAGCCTCGACCAGCTGTCCGCGCGCGCCGACGGCGTGGTGGGCATCCCCGGCCACGGTCCGGATGTGGCCGATACCGCTCGCGCCGCCCAGGTGCTGGCCCGTCACCGGCGGGACCGGCTAGAGCAGATCGCGGCAGCCCGGGGCGTGCTGGGACCCGATGCGTCCGCCGAGGTCATCACGCAGCACATCTACCGGGATGTCTCTCCGTTCCTGCTCAAAGTGGCCGAGCAGTCCACCCTCGTGGCCCTGCGCTATCTGGATCGGTCCGGTTAGACCGGCCGACCCGGCCCGCCCTACGACAAGAGCGTTCCGCACCCCTTCTCGAGGGAGGTGTGCGGAACGCTCTTGTCGATGGGCCGGGGCGGCTCGGCGGGCCTCAGCGGGCGCGCCGGGCCAGGCGCTCGGTGTCGGAGATGATGACGCTCTTGCCTTCGAGGCGCAGCCAACCCCGGTGTGCGAACTCGGCCAGGGCCTTGTTGACCGTCTCGCGGGAGGCGCCGACGAGCTGGGCGATCTCCTCCTGCGTGAGGTCGTGCGTCACGCGGATGTTGCCGCCCTCCTGGGTGCCGAAGCGCTGGGCCAGCTGCAGCAGCGCCTTGGCCACGCGACCGGGCACATCGGTGAAGATGAGGTCGGCGAGGTTGTTGTTGGTGCGGCGCAGACGGCGGGCGAGCACCCTCAGCAGCTGATCGGAGATCTCGGGCCGCTCGGAGATCCACCGCTTGAGGGCCGAGCGGTCCATGGACTGCACGGAGACGTCGGTGACGCAGACCGCGGACGAGGTGCGCGGGCCCGGGTCGAAGATCGACAGCTCACCGAACATGTCCGAGGGGCCGAGGATGGACAGCAGGTTCTCGCGACCGTCCGGGGCCTTGCGGGAGAGCTTCACCTTGCCCGACGTGACGATGTAGAGGCTGTCGCCCTGCTCGCCCTCGCGGATGATCACATCACCCTTCGAGTACTCCTCGCGGGTCAGGTCGGCACGCAGCGCCGAGATGGCCGCGGGCTCGACACCCTGGAAGATGCCGGCCCGGGTGAGTACGTCGTCGGCCGACTGGTCCGTGCGGCGATCTATCGTCACAGTCCGTGACCCTCCCGTTCGGGCGAGGACGAGCGAGGTCCGCGCCATGGCGTGCGTGTGGCGAGAGCCACTGTAGCCGTTCCGGTGCCCCCGGTGTGACCAACCCGCGGCGACCGGGGTGGGTCAGTTCTCGATCTGCTCCGGCTCGGCCAGAATGGAGGCCTCGAACCGGTCCATCAAGAGGGCGAACCCGGCGAGGAGGACCGGGACCAGGACGACGAGGATTCCCTGCATGCCCCCGAGTAAACACCCCCGCGGGCCGACGCGCACGTGCGGCCGGCTCACCCGCAGGTGGCCCGGGCCGTAATGTGGACGCATGCCCGACCCCGCTCCAGCTTCCGTGAAGCGCCGCAGACGAGGGGTGGCCGCGAGGGGGGTGGAAACCGACCTCGGGCGCACCCGCCGCGCCCGGCGCATGCTCCGCACCCTGGAGGACGCGTTCCCCCACGTCTACTGCGAGCTGGATTTCCGGAACCCGCTCGAGCTGAGCGTCGCGACGATCCTGTCCGCGCAGTGCACGGACAAGCGCGTCAACGAGGTCACGCCGGCGCTGTTCGCCCGGTATCGGACCGCGGCCGACTACGCGGGCGCGGACCGTGAGGAACTGGAGACGCTGATCCGACCGACCGGCTTCTACCGCAACAAGGCGCGGAGTATCCAGGGGCTGGGTGCGGCGCTGGTGGAGAAGTTCGACGGCGAGGTGCCGCGGCGGCTCGAGGACCTGGTCACCCTCCCCGGATTCGGACGGAAGACGGCCAACGTGGTGCTCGGCAACGCGTTCGGTGTGCCCGGACTGACGGTGGACACCCACTTCATGCGTCTGGTCGCCCGGTGGAAGTGGACAGAGGCCACCGACCCGGTGCGCATCGAGCGCGAGGTGGCCGCGCTGCTGCCCCGGCCCACCTGGACCGACGCCAGCCACCGGATCATCTTCCACGGTCGCCGGGTCTGTCACGCGAGGACGGCGGCCTGCGGTGCGTGTGCCCTGGCCTCGGACTGCCCGTCCGCCGGCGAGGTCGGCCCGCTCGACCCGGTGGCCGCCGCCCGCCTCGTGGTGGGGCCCGAGCGATCGCACCTGTTGGAGCTGGTCGGCCTGGGGGATCAGGCGTGAGTGCCTCGGCGAGGTGGTCGCTGGTGGCGCTGGTGGCGCTGGTCGGCGTCGTCGTGGCACTGGTCTCCAC
>NZ_JADDKI010000404.1:0-3142 GCF_015356725.1 Dietzia sp. SYD-A1 | reverse complement strand
GGTCGTGGTGACGGCCGACCGGGGGCTGCGGGCCAGACTGCCGCAGGGCGTCGTCGCCGTCGGCCCCCGCGTCCTGCTCGACTAGGGTCTGCGCCCGGGGCCCTGGTCGACCAGGGTCTGCACCCCTTCCGCTACCGTCCCACCCGGCACGCCGCGGGCCGGGTGCACACTGGTGCAATGAACCAGCCCCCCACGCCGCCCGAGATCCTGGTCGGACCCATGCTGCGGTACGTCGACAGCACGGACGCGACGGTGTGGCTCGAGGTGTCCGCGCCGTGCACGGTGACGATCCGGGCCGGGGACAGCGAGGCCTCCGAGCGATCGTGGGGAGTCCACGGCCACCACTTCGCGGTGCTGCACCTGCGTGATCTCGAGCCGGGGGCCCGGACGCCGTACCAGGTGGCGCTCGACGGCGCGGCCGCCTGGCCCGTGGAACCGGAGCGCCCCAGCGTCATCCGCACCCCGAGGGCCGATGACACCGTCCGCCTGGCCTTCGGGTCCTGTCGACGGGGTGAGAGCCAGACCCCGGTGGCGTTGCGCCGGATCGGGGCCGACGCGCTGGTCGCGCTGGCGCACCAGATGGCCCGCACGCCGCACGCCGACTGGCCCGATGCCATGCTGCTGCTCGGCGACCAGGTGTACGCCGACATCCCCAGCCGCGAGATCACCGAGCGGCTGGCCGCCCGTCGCAGTGCCGGCCAGGGGCCGCGGTCGGTGCGCGACTCCGCCGGGGACGGCGGTGACCGGGACGTGTCCGGGGAGATCTGTGACTTCGAGGAGTACTCCTGGCTGTACCACGAGTCGTGGCGGGATCCGGATGTCCGCTGGCTGCTCTCGACCGTGCCCAGCTGCATGATCCTCGACGACCACGATCTTCGCGACGACTGGAACTCCTCGTACGCGTGGCGCCGGGAGATGACGGCCCAGCCGTGGTGGCCTGAGCGCGTGAAGGGGGCTTTCGCCAGCTACTTCGTCTACCAGCACCTGGGCAATCTCGCGCCGTGGGAGCTGGAGGCCGACGCGGTGTACCAGGCGGTGCGGGCTGCGGGCTCCGATGCCGAACGCGAGGGGATCCTCGACGATTTCGCCCTGTCCGCCGACGCCGACCGCGACACCGCGCGGTGGAGCTTCCGCCGCGACTTCGGGCGGGTGCGGGTGGTGATGCTCGACGTGCGCGCCTCTCGTCGGTTGGACCCCGGTGACCGACGAGTGATGGATCCCCGGGAGTGGGAGTGGGCGCGGGAGGCGTGCCTGGCGGCCGAGGTCGACCACCTGGTGATCGCGTCGTCCCTGCCCGCCTTCATGCTGCCGGCACTGCACCATCTCGAGGGGTGGAACGAGGCGGTGAGCCGCGACCGGCCGGACAAGCCGCTGTCCGCCCGGATCGGTGAGTGGGTGCGCCTGACAGTCGACCTCGAACACTGGGCGGCGTTCCGGAACAGTTTCGACGACCTGATCGGGTTGCTCACCGAGGTCGCGGCCGGGGATCACGGCCGGCCGCCCGCGTCGATCCTCATGCTGGGCGGGGACGTCCACTGCTCGTACCTCGAGGAGGTCCAGCTCACCGCGCCCCGGGTGCGCGACTCGCCCACCAGGGTCCACCAACTGGTCATGTCGCCGTTCCGCAATCCTCTACAGAAGTCGATCCGGATGGTCAACCGGATCTCGGTCCGGAATCCCGCGCCCGCACTGACCCGCCGGCTCGCCGATGCTGTGGGGGTGCGCGATCCACAGGTCAGGTGGGACGTCACCGACGGCGTCTGGTTCCACAACGGGGTCATGACCCTGGTGCTGCGCGGTCGCCGCGCCACCGTCAAGGTGGAGCATGCACACGTGGAATGGCCCGCACGCGGACTGGGGAGGGTGCTCACGCTCGTGCCCGGCCTGGCGCCGGACTCCTGGGGCCGGAGAGGGCGACGACGACGAGGTGGGGACGACCTCGAGGCCAAACCCCGTCAGGTTCTGCGCAGAACACTCACCAAGGAGCTCACGGACTGAGGTGGGACGCCGGCCGGGCGACAGTGTGCTCGTCGGCTGACCGGGGTTCCCCCGGGGGCTGCCGGGGCTGCCTCGACGCGTCGTGTCAGCGCAGTTCGGCGCGGAGCGCGCGCGCCGCCGTAGTGGGGTCGGCCGCCTCGGTGATCGCGCGGACCACCACCACCCGTCGCGCTCCCGCTGCCAGTACCTCGGTCAGGTTCCGGCGGTCGATCCCGCCGATGGCGAACCAGGGCGTGCCGCGGGGGCGGTCTCCTCGCGCGGCCGCGTGCCTCACCAGGTCCAGGCCCGGGGCGTGGCGGCCGGGTTTGGTCGGGGTGGGCCACACAGGACCGGTGCAGAAGTAGTCCACGAGTGGGTTGCCGGCCGCCGCGTCGACCTCTCCCGGGGCGTGGCACGACAGGCCGATCACCACGTCCTCTCCGGCCACGCGGCGCGCCCACTCCACGGGCAGGTCGTCCTGCCCCAGGTGCAGCACGTCCGCCCCCGACGCCGCCGCCACGTCGGCCCGGTCGTTGACCGCCAGCAGCGCCTCGTGCGAGTCGCACGCCTCGCGCATCACCGCCAGGGCCCGCAGTTCGTGCGCGGCCTCCAGCGGCCCGCCGTCGCGCTCGCCGGGAGAGTTCTTGTCCCGGAGCTGCACGATGTCCACACCTCCGGCCAGCGCTGCGGCGACGTCCCTACGCAGCGCTGGAAAGTCGCCGGACCACCCCTGCGCGCGCGCCTGCTCGTCGAGGTGTCGTCGCGCGTCGATGCAGAGGTAGAGCCGGGCATCTGCGAGGCGGGAGCGGAGTCGATCGGCGCGGGCGGTCATGTGCGTAACCGTAGGCGATGGCCCCACTAGGGTGAACGACGTGACTCCCGATACCGGACCTCCCTTCCCGAGCATCGGCACCCGCCGCCTCGTCGTGATCGGCGGTTCGGTGATCGGGCTGGCCTGCGCGTGGTCGGCCGCCAGGACCAGGCTGGTCGCGGAGGTGGTGATCCACGAGCCTGACGACTCCGGCCCCGACGGGGTGCCCTCCTCTGCCGCGGCGTGGGTGGCCGGCGGCATGCTCGCCCCGTTCAGCGAGGCCTGGCCGGGGGAGGAGGCGGTGTTCGCCCTCGGAGTGGACTCGCTCCGTCGCTGGCCGGAGATGCTCAGCGC
>NZ_JADDKI010000403.1:0-11798 GCF_015356725.1 Dietzia sp. SYD-A1 | reverse complement strand
TCGTGGCCCTGTTGTCCACGCCGATCGCCACCGCCCTCGGCCGCGGACGTCCCCACATCGTGGCCGCCGCACTCACCGGTGCGGTGATCGTGGTGGTCGCCGACATCGTCGCCTCCGAGGCCCTGGCCACGGTGGACCTGCCCACCGGCGTGGTGACCGGCGCGCTCGGTGCCCCCGCCATGCTCTGGATCCTCCTGCGCTCCCGAAAGGTCGCCTGATGAGTATCACCACCCACGTCACCCCCGGCGCCACGACGATGCCGCACGGTGTCTCAGCCGAGCCTGATCCCGCCTTCCGCCTTCGCGGGCTGACGCTGGGGTACGGGACCGCCCCCGTGATCCGCGACCTGGACCTGGACATTCCCAGCGGTCGTACCACGGTGTTCATCGGGGCCAACGGGTGCGGAAAGTCCACGATCCTCCGGGCTCTGGGCCGACAGCTCGCCCCCCTGGCCGGATCGATCGAGGTGGCCGGGCGGGATCTGGCCGGGGTCAGGGCTCGCGAGCACGCCCGGTCGGTGGCGTTCCTCCCGCAGTCCCCGCTGGTCCCGGAGGGGCTCACCGTGGCCGAGCTTGTGGCGCGCGGGCGCCATCCGCACCGACGCTGGTGGGGGCCCGGGGACCAGGACGAGCCCGCTGTCGCGGAGGCACTGGCACTGACGGGCACGTCGGGCTTCGCCCATCGTCGCGTCGACGAGCTCTCCGGCGGCCAACGGCAGCGGGTATGGGTGGCGCTGGTACTCGCGCAGGCGACTCCGACCCTGCTCCTGGACGAGCCGTGTTCGTTCCTCGATCTGGCTCACCAGATGGACGTGTTGGACCTGGTCCGAGATCTCCCGTTGCCAGCCGGGCACGAGCCGGAACCGGGTATCCCCGTGCCGGGCCGCCGCACGGTGGTCGCGGTCCTGCACGAACTCACCCTGGCCGCCCGCGTGGCCGACCACCTCGTCGCCGTGGCCGAGGGCGGGGTCGTGGCCGCGGGCCCGCCCGACCAGGTGATCAACCCCGAGACCCTGCGACGGGTGTTCGACCTGGAAGCCGACATCATCAGCGACCCGCTCACCGGCCAACCGGTGGTGCTGCCGCGAGGGCGACGAAAGGGGACAGCATGACAGCGATGGCCGTGGAGGCTCCGATCCTCGTCGCGCAGACCAGGGTGGTCCGGGTACGTGCGCTGGGGGAGTCGTTCCTCCGATTGGTGTTGGCCGGCCCGGACCTGACCAGGTGGTCGCGGGAGGTGGTGGACCCGGGGACGGTGCGCGACGCGTACTTCAAGGTGTTCGTCCCCCCGCCGGTCGGGCAGGGGATCGTCCCCGACCCGGACGGCATCCGCGACTGGCTGGCCCTGCCCGAGGAGGACCGTGGGTGGATGCGGACCTACACCGTGCGTCGGGCCGACACGATGACCCTCGACGGCGCGCAGGTCCCCGCACTGACCGTGGACGTGGTGGTCCATCCCGGAGCGGACGAGGGACCGGGGTCGGGGTGGGCTCGGTCGGTCCGGGCCGGGGACACCGTGCACATCGCCGGCCCGGGGCTCGGACACGCACCGTGGGCGGCGTGGAACCCGGGGGCCGCAGGTCGGGTCGTGTGTGCGGGAGACGAGACCGCGGCGCCGGCCCTGTTGTCGATCGCCGGAGAGCTCGCCGCGGAACCGCGCGGGGTGAGGGACGTCCGCGTCGTGATCGAGGTGCCGACCTCGGCCGACGTGGTCGCGCTGTCGGCCGAGGCGCCCGAGTCGGTCACGATCCTGGCGAGGTCCGGCGAGCGGGGGCACTCGCTGGTACACCACCTGGCCGGAGTGTTGGGCGTGGGTCAGGAGTGCGTCGAGTCGGTCCTCGACGGACGCCGCCCCGCCGAGCGGGAGTGGCAGACCGCCACCACGATCTCCGCCGGGGATCCCTACGTGTTCCTGGCCGGGGAGGCATCACTGGTCCGGGCGATGCGACGGCTCGCCGTCGACGGGGCGGGGATGCCCAAGCGGGCCGTGTCGTTCATGGGGTACTGGCGCCGGGGCGCAGCCGAGTCGTGACTCGAAGCGACCGTTCAGGTCGCCTCCGGGCCCTCGTCGGGCGCGGGATACGATGGGTGTCGTAGGGCGCCGAGCAGGCGCGGATACCGCGATCCGGGCAGCCGGTTGCCGACCGGATCGAAGTGCAGGTTCTCGTCGTCGTCCTCCCAGGTGTCGACCGACAGTCGACCGAGGGTCGCCCACCTGCCCAGCGGGGTGGCGTGCTGGAGCGTCCACGTGCCGCCGTCGCCCGTGGGGATCGCGGCCAGCAACAACTGGCGGCCCGCGATCCGCACGGGGAACATCGACGTCATGGTGCGGCCGGTCGTCCGCCATCCCGCGGTGAGCACATATCGGGTCAGCGGACCCATGCCCGTGCTGGCGAGCAGGATGTCCACCGGACCGTCCGCGTGGACGCGGATGGCCATGCCGCCGATGTCGGGGACGATGTCCGGCAGACCCACGGCGCGCGAGAACCGGACCGTCGCGGGCCACCTGCCCGTGATGTCCAGGAGCGGCGAACCCGTCCGTCCCACCCCGGTGACGCTCAGAGTCGCGTGCGCGACGACGCCCCGGGGGTGTAGTGCCTTGGGGCGGACCAGACGCGTCACGGCCGCCGCGACCCCGAGTGTCGAGCCGACCATTCCGGCGACGGGCGTCGGGCGCAGGGCCAGCTCCGTGGACGGCGTCACAGACGGCTCAGTGGCCAGCCGCGTGGACGGCGTGGTGGGCGACTCGGCGGACGCCCCCGGTCGGGTGCGGTCGGGAACGCGGACGGACCTGGCGCGGGCGGTTCTCCGATGGGTGCGGGGCATGATCGCCACGATACGCAGACGCGCCTCGCACACGGCCGCGCACCGGACAGTGCTCGACCCCCCGACCGCGCCTCGCCTCTCTCGCCCGCCCCGCCGATCTCGATTCGCCGAGTGGTCGATTCCGCTCACGTTCCCCCTGGGCGGATTCTTCTGGGCGGAGCATGTGCGACCACTCGCCGAGGAGGGCGGGCCTGGCCACGGAAAGACCCGGGTCGGGGAGGTCAGTCGTCGACTCCGCGGGCCGCCAACGCGTCGCCGAGCTGGTCGGCCGTCGTGAGCGCTCCGAGCACCGTCGGTACCACCAGCGCCCGGATCGACATGCCCAGCCCGCGGGCCCTGCGGGCCTCGGTCACCTGTCTCAACTGCCGGGCGAGCAGGGGGATCGCTCGGATCGTCAGCACCAATACGAGCGCCATCCGATCCGGTGAGATCCCGACGTGCCGCAGTGGCCGGGCGGCCCGGGTGACCGCGTCGAGCATGTCCGAGACCCTGGTGGTCAGCGCGACCAGACCCGCGACGGCGACCGCCACGAGCAGCGCGCCGCTCACCCGGATCGCGGTGTCGAGGTCGGCGACGATCCACTGCAGCACCAGGATCGCGATCAGCATCGGCAGCACGGGACGAACCTGGTCCCAGGCCGCGCCCGGACGAATCCGCCCGACCGCGTAGAGCGCAGCGGCGAACCCCAGTGCGGGCAGGACGTGCCAGGCCTGGCGCACTGACAGTGACACCGCGAGGATCAGGGCGCAGACCAGGAGGATCTTCACCCCCGCCGGCAGACGGTGGAGCAACGAATCGCCGGGCTGGTAGGTGGCGAACACCTAGATCTCCGAGCCCGAGCCCGAGCCCGAGCCCGAGCCCGAGCCCGAGCCCGAGCGCAACGCGATCCGGCGGTACCCGGACAGCGCGGCCGCGGGGGCGTCGTCGATCACCACCCGCCCACCGTCCACCACCAGCACACGGTCGAAGTCGGCGACCAGCCCCAGGTCGTGGGTCACCACCACGAGTTGTTGGGAGAGACCCGCGAAGGTCTCGGCCACCAGCGCGCGGTTGCGCAGGTCGAGCAGGGTGGTGGGTTCGTCGGCCACGATCACCGAGGGCTCGATCACCAACACCGCCGCCAGGGCGAGGAGTTGCTTCTGGCCGCCGGACAGCAGGTGGCAGGGGTGATCGGCGTGGTCGGAGAGGTTGTAGGTGGCGAGCACCTGCTCGACCCGTCGTCGTCGATCCTCGCGGCTCAGGCCCGACCGGCGCAGGGAGAAGTCGACGTCCTCCGCCACGGTGGGCATGACGATCTGGGTGTCGGGATCGGTGAAGCAGAAGCCGACCCGGCGGCGGACCCGGGCGCCTTTGCGGCGGGTGTCGAGGCCGTCGACGGTCACCGTGCCCGAGGAGGGGACCACCAGACCGTTGATCATCCGCGCGAGCGTCGACTTGCCGCCACCGTTGACGCCGACGATCCCGATACGCCTCTCGGTCAACACCAGATCGATGTCGGTGAGGACTGACCTGTCGCCGTAGGAGTGGGAGACCCCGTCGAACCGGATCTGGGCGCCGCGGTGGTCGGCCGCCGGGGTCCGGGACGCACGGGGGCCCGACTCACGAGGGCCGGTCACGCGGGGGTCGGACGCTGCCCACGCAGCGGAGCGATCAGACCGGGCCGCGCCTTGTGGACCTGGACGGCGACGACGGCGGTGACGACCGCCTTGACCAGGTCGCCGGGGACGAAGACGCCGTTCGCCGCGATCGCGGCCGTCAGTGTCAGCTCGGTGCGGATGAGCATGCCCACCACGCCGAAGGCGTAGATGACCACGATGCCACCGAGGATGTTGATGAGCAACCCGGGGATCAGACGGTAGCGGGGCATCATCAGGGCGGTGAGAAGCCCGATCACGACGACGGCCGGGAGCCAGCCGAGGAGGAACCCCGCGGTGGGGCTCGCCAGCGCGGTCAGAGTGGTGCGGCCGCCGGCGAGGACGGGGAGCGCGAGACCGATGACGATGACCGCGAGCACCGAGAGCAGACCCTTGCGCCAGCCCAGCAGCGCGCCGGCGAGCATGACGCCGAGCGTCTGCAGCGTGATCGGAACGCCCGCGGAGCCGATGCTGATCTGCCCGGGCAGGCCGAGGACGACGATGAGGGCGGCGAACACCGCGATCTGGGCGAGATCTCGGGTTGCGCTCCGGGCCGGGGCCTGATCGATGGAGGTGCTCACGTGGACTTCCTTGTCACCTGGAGAGTGGATCGACACTGTACGCCGTTCATTGTTGTCCCTGACCCGCCGATTCGCGTCATCGGGGTGGGAGGCTCCGCGTGTTCGGGCGCGGGCCCGGCCGGATTGGCTTAGAGTGATCTGCATCACATCTTTTGGTTCGGGGGGCCAGTGACGACTCGATCCCAGCGCGTCTTCGGCGAGGTCATCGCCGCATTCCTCGTGGCCGTCCTGGCCTTCGTCCACCTGCCGGCTCACGTCAGCGCGCAACCCTTTGCCGTCTACCTGGACGTCGTGGCCGACAATCCGCACGGTGAGTCGGCGGGAGGCTTCTCCACCTCCATGACCACCGACCGCGAGGAGCTGGCCGCGGCGCTCGCCGTGGTGCGCGCCGCGGGCGTCGCACCGGAGCGATACGCGACCCTCACGCGCCAGTACTGGCTGGCGGTCGGTGCTCAGAACGCGGGGATCGACCTCGCCGAGTGGGAGCCGGCCCGGGGGCTGGAGGCGAACCTGGAGACGGTCGACAAGGTGTACGTGAACTACCTGCGGCTGTACAACTCCCACGACGGTTTCTGGTGGACCGGGATGGCCGGGCTGGCCGGGATGTCGTTCGCCGCCGGGTTCTGGGACCTCGACGAGGTGGGGGGCGTGCTCAGCGTGCCCGGGCTGCACGAGGTGGGGACCGGGGTCGGTGACGCGCTGAGTGGAGTGCCGTGGGAGCTGGCGGCCGGGATGCCGCGCGATGTGCGACTGCTGGCCACGGCGGGCCCGACTCTCACGCGCGCCGACGTGGACTGGTACCTGCACCGGCTGCTGATCATGCAGCGCAACATCTTCATGGACATGATCCCGATGCACGAGGCCTACCTGGCAGGGGGGTTGCCGGCGGTCAGGGAGCTCGCGGCGGGCGGGGCGTATGACCAGTACGCGCTCGAGGCCTGGCGGAGGCTCGACGAGGGCTCACCGGAGGGCAGGTCGGAGGCGCTGCTGCGGATGGCGTCGCGGGAGCAGAACCAGATCATCGCCGACCAGTGGGACGCGACGGCGGCCGGCCGAGGGGACGTCGGTCGGGTGCTCACCTACGTCACCACGGTGGGCGGCTCCCCCGATATCCCCGGGGCCTCCACTCTGGGTGGTTTTCGCCCGCTGTCGGTGCGCGCGGATGTCAACGGCCGGCCGACGGTGCTGCACACCCCGCTTCCCGCGTTCAACTGGGCCGATAGGGAGCCACGCTGGGAGTACATCGAGCAGGATCTCGTGCCGGCGTTCCGGTCGCTCGTGCGCGACCGGCCGGCGGAGGCACCGGGCTACCTGGACGTGGACTTCCGGCCGCGGGCCGAGCAGAACCGGATCCTCGCGCGGCTGCCGGTGTTCGCCGGGCAGATGACGACGGGGTGGGCGATCGGGTCGGGGTGAGGCGCGACCCGTCGGAGGCGACCCCGTCGCCGTGCCACCTCACCGGTCACCCGGGCCGATCGATCAGGGCGTCCACCGCGCTGAGAACCTCGTCCAGTGGCCGCCCGCCCTCGATGAGTTCGGAGGCCTTGAACGTCACGGCCATGACCAGCTCGGTCGTCAACTGTGGATCGGAGCGGGAGGACTCGGCGAGCGACTCGCGCAGTGGGGTGGTCATCTCGGTGTGCATCCGGGTCAGCCGCTCCCGTGCCGGACCGTCGGGGAGCTGCGCGGCCAGCGCGGTGAGGATCGCGTGGTCACCGGCGGCGACCAGATCCAGGGTGGTGTGCACGTAGGCCACGACCCCCCGACGGCCGCCGCCCGCGTCACGCACTGCTCCCGTGACGGTGTCGATCCACCGTGGCATGAGATCCTCCGCCACGGCGACGACCAACTCCGCGCGCGAGGAGAAGTAAGTGTAGAAGTTCGACCGTGTCATGCCCGCCCGGGTGGTCAGCTCGTTGATGTCGGGAGGGGTACCGGGGGCCTCGGAGAGCATCGACCGGGCCGCGTCGAGCAGGGCCCGACGCTTGGCGTCCCGGTGTTCGCCCACGGTGGGGGCGTCGATACGTGGAATGTCGGTCTCCCGTCACCTTCTCGGCGGAGGCCCGATCATACGTGTCCTTCAGGTCACACGTGCGCGTGCAGCCGGCCGTCGACCATCTCCAGGACCCGGTCGCAGTGTTCGAGGATCTCGTGGTCGTGTGTGACCAGAACCGTCGCGACGCCGTTCTGATGGGTCTCCTCCGCGAGTAGGCGCACCACGTCGTGGCTGGTCCTGCGGTCCAGCGCCGCGGTGGGTTCGTCCACGAGCAGCAGATCGGGCGAGGACATCAGGGCGCGGGCGATGCCCACCCGCTGACGCTCGCCGCCGGACATGGTGGCCGGGCGGCGGCGCGCGCGGTGGGTCAGACCGACGGCCTCGAGCAGGTGGTCGGGATCGCGACGCCGGGACCGGTCTCCGCCGAGTGTTCGCACGAGCCGGAGTTGGTCGCGCGCGGTGAGAGCGGGCACCAGGTTGCCGGACTGGAACACGAACCCGACGTGGTCGCGCCGGAACCGGGTGAGGTCCCGGCGACCGAGACCGGTGATGTCGCGCCCGCCCACCTCGACGGTGCCGGAGGTCGGGGACAGCAGTCCGCCGGCCACGGCCAGGAGGCTCGATTTGCCGGCTCCGGAGGGGCCGACCACGGCCAATACCTCACCACGGGCCACCTCGACGTCGACACCGTCCAGTGCGTAGAGGGTCTGGTCGCCGTCCCGGAAGGTCAACTCGACGCCATTCAGGCGAAGGCCCGGGGCGGAGGCGTCGCCGGTGCGTGTGGTGGTGGTCATCGGTTCTCTCCCAGTGCGCTGTGCGGGTCGACGGCGGTGATGCGGATGGTGGCGAGGGTGGCACCGACCAGTCCCAGTGCCAGGAGGAGGACGGCTCCGAGTGCGATGGGTCCGGTCTCGAGGGCGAACGGCATGCCGGTGCCCACCAGGAACGACCCCACTCCCACGCCGATGGCCACACCGACCGCGATGGACCCCGCCAGCAGGATGAAGGCCTGCCCGATCGCGTCGCCCAGGAGTCGCACGGTCGAGGCGCCCATGGCGCGCAGGACAGCGATCTCGCGGGATCGCTGGACGGTGAGGATGGCGAAGAACGCACCGACGACCAGCGCTGAGATGGCGTAGAGGAACCAGGTGATCATCGACATCGTCATCATCTCGGCCTGGTATCCGGGCGAGGAGTCGAACGACTCCTCCAGGGTGCGCGCCGAGGTGTCGGCCGCGGCATCGCCGGTGGCCAGGTCGGGCAACTCGCCGTCGACCCCGGCGAGGGCCACGACGCTGTACTCCTCACGGGCGCCGGCGCGCGACTCCTCGCCGAAGCGGGTGCCCGCGTGCACGTCCTGCCACGTGGCCAGGGTGGTGAAGGCCATGTCGACGTGGCCGAAGGTGTGTTGGGCGGCCGCGATGCCGACGACCTCGAGGGGGATCCCCAGTCGGTCGACCGTCACCGTGTCGCCCCGGCCGACGGAATCGGCGGCGGTGGCGCTGATGAGGATCTCCCCGTCGGACTGGGGCGCACGGCCTTCGGCCACCTCGGGAACGAGCGGGCCCTCGGGGTCCGCCCCGATGAGGGTGAGGTCAACCGGGGTCCCGGCGGAGGTCCTGGCGTTGATGATCGACAGTCCCATCGGTGTGGCCACCGATACGTCGGGTCGTGCGGCCCAGGCCTCGACCTGGTCGGGCCCGACCACGGATCGGGTGAACGCCGAGTCGGTGCGGGTCTCGGGAGCGAACGCGACGGCCTGGACGGGCATGCGCTGCAGGCCGGAGACGCCGTCGTTGACCAGTCCCGAGGACAGCCCGGCGAGGAGAACCATGAGGACGCTGATCAAGGCCACGACGGAGCCCATCAGGGTGAATCGGGATCGCGCGAAGGTCAGTTCGCGTAGGGCGAGGAACATGGAGGCCTTCCGGCATCGACATCGGGAACGGAGAATATGCTAACACCATGTCAGTATCATGCTGACATGGTGTCGCGAAGATCTCACCCCGGTGTGGTGGGGGCAGCGCGTCTCCACTGCGGAGAAGGAACACGAGGTGGACGTCCTCGTGGCCATGCCCGGGGCGGGGATCGTGGCGATCGAGCTCAAGGCGCGATCGTGAGCGCGGCCGTCTGATGATCGTCGGCGACGCCGGGCAGAGCGTGGTCCATCGGACCGGTCGGCCGCCCGTCGACCTGGTGCCGCTGGTGCTCGATCACAATCTGCGAAACACGCGTCAGATCGCGAGTGCCTTCCTGCCCCTGGTGGGACAACGGATGGAGCTGCGCGGCGGCTCGGGGCCCGCGGTCCGTTACGTCGAGGTGCCGGAGGGCACTGACGCCGTAGCGGCCGGTGACGACGAGGCCATGCGACTGCTCGACGAGGGCTGGGAACCGCGGGACGTCGCGTTGCTGACCACCGGATCGCGGCACCCGATGCAGGTCGAGGCGCAGGAAAGCGGGAATGACCCCTACTGGGAGACGTTCTGGAGTGGCGAGGACATCGTCTACGGCCACGTGCTCGGGTTCAAGGGCCTGGAGCGCCGCGCCGTGGTGCTGGTGTGCAACCACCACGACGGCATGGACCGGGTCCGCGAGAGGGTGTACGTGGGGCTGTCTCGCGCGACGGATGTCCTGGTGGTGGTGGGTGATCCCGGTGCGCCTGAAGGCGGCAGGTGAGCGCGTGGACGTTGCCGGGGTGCGCGAGCCGAAGGAAAACCACCGCCCGGCCTGGTGTGGGGCCGGGCGGTGGTCAGGTGGCCACGAGAATCGCGGTCAGCTCCCGAGGTCGGCGGAACCTTCGACGATCTCTGCCTGCTCGGCCTTTCGGGCGCCGTGGGAGACGGAGATCTTGCGCGGCTGGGCCTCCTCGGCCACGGGGATCACCAGGCGCAGCACGCCGTCGCTGTAGTCGGCCTCGATCTTGTCGGTCGCCAGGCCCTTGCCCAGGGCGAGCTGCCGGGCGAAGGTGCCCGACTGACGCTCATGCATGAGCCACTGGGCATCACCCTCCGCCGGCGCGCGGCGTTCGGCACGGACGGTGAGGGTGCGGTCCTCCACGTCGATGTCGATGCTGGAGGGATCGACGCCCGGGAGGTCGATGAGGCCCACGAAGCGATCGCCCTCCTTGTACAGGTCCATCGGCAGAGAGGTGGACGCGGTCGCGCTGCGCAGCCCCTCGCCCAGGAGGCGATCGAGCTCACGGAACGGATCGAAACGGGTGGTGGTGGCCATGATGGTCTCCTTCAGGACTGGTCGGGATGCGCCCGGCGTCTCCGGGATCGCACACGGTTCAACTCACCGCCGTAGTTGAGTATTCCCGACTCAGGTCACAAAATGTGGCTTGAGTCGGGTGCACTCAGATCAGCGCGTCGGCTGGCATGAAGGGTAGGAGCCCCGCGAGGGATCCGGCGCCGAGCCCGGCTCCGGAGACTGACCCGGAGGCCGATCCCGAGCCGGGGTCCGCGTCGTCCTCCACGGTGCACTCACCGGCGTCGGAAACGGCGGTACGCAGACCAAACCCTGCGGTGCCCGCGTCGTCGGCCCACAGGAACCGGACCCGCTCGGCGGTGCCGGTGGCGCCTCCCAGGTGGCACTCGACGGTCTCGCGGTGAGAGGCGAAGCCCTCGTTGGCGAGGTTGGGCATGCCGGCCGGCCGGGCGTAGAGGGTGCCGTCGGTGACGAACCCGGTCCCGTCGTAGGTCATCTCGACCGAGCGTCCCTCGCAGACCTCGTCGCACAGCACCCGCAGGACGCCGGACACCTCGTCGTGGTCGAGGGCCATCACGCCCGTGAACGGGGAGGGGTACGTCTGCATCTCGGTCACCGCACCTTCGGCACCCAGCCGCACGAAGTGGATCTTCCCGGTCCCCTCGACGCCCACGGCGAAGGCTCCGCCGAATGCCTCGGGGAGGTACTCGATGGCCTCGAGGCCGGCGTTCGCGCCGATCAGCCCGGTGAGTGAGGTCAGCGAGTACTCGTCCGTGGCGCTGAGCGTGCCGGAATCGCGGCCGGCGGGCAGGACGAAGCGCAGGATCGAGGGGCGACTGGTGCTGCCGGACTCGTTGTCACGCTCGGTGGCCACGTAGATCACGCCGTCCGGACCCACGGTGACGCCTTCGGCATCGGGACGCCCCGAGCCGTCGGGGTACTCCAGGACGAAGGTGCGCGAGAGCGAGTACGTACCGGCGACCGGATCGTAGGCCAGGACGTACAGCGTGCCGGTGCCGTTGTTCACCACGTAGGCGGTGCCGTCGGCCGCGATGTCGACGCCCGACATGTCGTCGTCCTCGGCGAAGGCGCCACCGAGCGCGACGGGGGTGATCGTCAGCGGGTCGAAGGGCCATGGAGACGTGATGACGGGCTGATCCTCGACTGCCGCGACGTTCCGGGCGTTGCGGGTGGGTTCACCGGTCACGGCGAACCCGCCCGTCATGTCGGGGATACGGCCCCAGGTGGTGGGCGAGTGACCCGGCCAGGTGGTGGAGTCGACGATCTCACCGCCCGCGTCCCGGAGGATCACCGAATCGTTGCCGCCGAGCCCGAAGTAGTCCGGGTCCACGTCGGTGTGGACGGACCAGTAGCCACCGGACTCGATGGTGGTCCCCTCGGGGATGACGATCGGATCGTGCGTGGGGTCGTCGTCGATCAGCGTCCAGCCCGAGATATCCACGTCCTGCTCTGTGTCGAGGTTGGCCAGCTCCACCCAGTCGCCCACGGCGTCACCGTTGGACTCGACCTCGTTGATCACCACGCTGGTGGCGGG
>NZ_JADDKI010000402.1:0-2223 GCF_015356725.1 Dietzia sp. SYD-A1 | reverse complement strand
TCCGTGGAGTAGCGGATCCCGCCGTCGGGGATCACGACCCCGGGCCACACCCGGGCCCCGCGCAGCAGTTCGCAACGCGCACCGATGTCGGCGCCGTCGCCGATCACCCCGTCGCGGATCAGCGCCCGGTGGCCGATGCGCGCGCCGAAGCCGATGATCGACCGTTCGACCGTCGCCCCGGCCTCGATACGGGCGCCGTCGAAGACCACGGCGCCGTCCAGCCGGGCTCCGGCCCCGATCTCGGCGCCGCGACCGACCACGGTTCCCCCGATGAGGACCGCCCCGGCGCCGACCCCCGCACCCTCGTGGACGAGCGCCTCGCCGTGATGACTCTCGAGTGCAGGCGACGGCGCGATGCCGCGGACGAGGTCCGAGGACCCGCGGACGAAGTCCTCGGGCGTGCCCATGTCCCGCCAGTACGCCGAGTCGACGAAACCGTAGACCCGCTTGCCCTCGGCGAGCAGCTGCGGGAAGGTCTCGCGCTCCACCGAGACGGGGACGCCCTCGGGGATCTGCGCGATCAGTTCACGCCGGAAGACGTAGCAGCCGGCGTTGATCTGATCGGTCGGCGGGTCCTGCGTCTTCTCCAGGAACTCCAGGACCCGGCCGTCGTCATCGGTCGGCACACAACCGAACGCACGGGGATCGGAGACGCGGACAAGGTGCATCGTCAGGTCCGCGTTCCTGGCGTGGTGCAGGTCGAGGATCCGGGTGAGATCGGTACCGCCCAGCACGTCGCCGTTGAACACCATGATCGTCGATGCGGTGAGCTCGTCCAGAACGTTGCGGATGCCGCCGCCCGTCCCCAGCGGCTCGGTCTCCACCACGTACGTCAGTTCCAGGTCGAGGTCGGACCCGTCACCGAAATGCTCCTCGAACACCTCGGCTTTGAACGACGTACCCAACACCACCCGCCGGATGCCCGCCGCCCGGATCCTCGACAGCAGATGGGTGAGGAAGGGCACGCCGGCCGTGGGCAGCATGGGCTTGGGCGCCGAGATCGTCAGTGGGCGCAGGCGGGTCCCCTTCCCGCCCACCAGGACCACCGCCTCGGTGTCTGGGATCAGATCGCGCGGCGCGGCGCCGGAGGGGGTCGTCGAGGTCACAGTCCTGCTCCCGATGTCGTGGCCCCCGGGCCGCGCGCTGGCGCGGCCCGTCCGGGCCGGTGGATGGTCTCGTCGTCCGCGTCAGCGAAGGCCACGCCGGGCGGATCGGATCGCGAGTCGGCACCGTAGCGCGAGACCCACGCGGAGGGCCCAGCGTAACGGGGCCTGCCAGGCGTGCGGATGCCTGTCCGCCTGGAACAGGTACGCGCTGCGGTGATGCGCCCTGAGGGTGAACTCCGGCACGGTCCTGGCCGCGTGGCCCTGGTCGTGGTGGATCACCGACGACGGCACGTAGACGGACTGCCACCCGGCGCGCCCCAGCCGGTCCCCCAGGTCCACGTCCTCCAGGTACATGAAGTAGCGCTCATCGAACCCGCCCACGGCGTCGAAGGCCTCTCGCCGCAGCAGCAGACACGACCCGGACAACCACCCCGCGGTCCGCTCGGAATCCATGTCGGCGTCATCGAGGTAGCGGGCGGTCCACGGGTTGCCCGGCCACACCGGGCCCAGCAGCGCGTGACCGATCCCGGCGCCGAGGCTCGGCACGGCGCGGGCCGAGGGGTACACGGACCCGTCCGTCTCGGCGATCATGGGGCCGAACGCCGCCGCCCTGGGCCACCGATCGGCGGCGCCCAGCAGCGCGTCCACCGATCCCGGCTCGAACCACACGTCCGGGTTGACGACCACCACGAACTCCTGGTCGAAATCGGCCGGTCGCCGGGAGATCTCGGTCACGGCGCGGTTGATCGCGGTCCCGTACCCCAGGTTCCCTCCCGTCGGGAGGAACTCGGCGAAGTCGTGCGCGGCCGCCGCGGCCTCGGGCGCGCCGTCCGTGGAGCCGTTGTCCGCCATCACCAGCCCCACCGGCCGGGTCGTGGACCCGGGCAGGGTCTCCACGAACCGGCTCAGATGGTCGCCGGGAGAATAGGTCACCGTCACGACGGGCAGTCGGGTCGTCACCCGCAACACCCTACGACGCCGCACGCCGATTCCGACGCCCGGCGCGCGGCGCGGTACCGTGGGGGAATCATCGGCGGCCTCGCGCGGTCCCCGATTCGACGACAAGGACGGTGGATGAGCGCCGAGGTACCAGCGACGCCCCGGCGCGCACCCGCCC
>NZ_JADDKI010000401.1:0-1152 GCF_015356725.1 Dietzia sp. SYD-A1 | reverse complement strand
CGCGTGACCTGTCCAACCCGGCGCCCGCCGCGGCCCCGGCTGCACCCGCCGCTCCGGTGGCGGTCACGGCCGCCGATCACGTCGCGACGCTCACCGCGTTCGCCGAGGGCCGCGGACTCGCCCTGCCGATCACGGACGGCTACCAGGCCAACAAGGACCTCATCGACGCCGCCTACGCCGAGAACCAGACCGCCGTGGACGACTTCTTCGCCACCTACCTGGCGAACTGATCCGGGTCGGACCGGCGACGAGAACGGCCCGCCACCCCCTCTCAGGGGGTGGCGGGCCGTTCTGTCGTCCACACCGACGCCGTCACGCCGACTGACGCGCCGACGCCGGGCACCGGTGGGTGGGTCAGCGGGACGGCAGGGACCTGTTGACCACCGTCTCCGGATGGACGTAGTTCAGGCGCTCCTGCGGCAACGGGAAGATCTCCTGCCCGAAGGGGGACAACCCCCCCGCCACGAGCGCAGCCAGTTCGGTCACCGGGTGCTCGCCGAACGAGGCGTCGGGCCATCCCGGGTTGTCGTAGGTCAGTTTCTTGGCAGCCACGTGGACATCATCTCACCTCGAGCCCGATCCGTCAGCACCTGGGTCGGACCCCACCGCCACCGGTTCCCGCCGACGGCCGCATCTCACTAGGCTGGTGCGGATATGTCGACCTCCCGCACCACGCCCCGGCACCCCACCAGTGGGGAACCCGATTTCCCCACCTGGCTGGCCGGACTGCCCGACGAGACGCTCGTGCGGCTGTGCGAGAGACGCGCGGACGTGGCCACCCCTCCCCCGGCGTCACTGGGAGTTCTCGCCTCACGGCTGCGGTTGCCCGCGTCGACCGCCCGCGCGCTCGGCACGCTCACCTGGCCGGAACTACTCGTACTGTCCACGGCCGCCGCGCTCGGTGCCGACTCCGGCCCGGTGCCGATCGGTGCGGTCTCGGAGCGTCTCGGTGTCGACCAGGGCGACGCGGCATTCCGCGCGGCCGTGGACACCCTCCGTGATCTCGCGCTGTTCTGGGGCGAGATCACCCACGCCCGGATCGTGCCCGTCACCGGCGCGGCGGTCGACGCCGCGCCGGTGACGGCCCCTCGTCCCGGGGAGCCTGTCGGGACCCGGCTCGACGCCGCGTGGAGTGGCCTGTCCGACCGGGCG
>NZ_JADDKI010000400.1:0-2270 GCF_015356725.1 Dietzia sp. SYD-A1 | reverse complement strand
GCGGGAACTCGGGCCTCCCTGGCCCGACGTGTCCGCCGAGGCACTCGCGGACCGTCTCCCGGAGTGGCTCGGGCCGGAGGTCGAGTCCATGACGCGAGGCGGCACGCTCAGGGGGCGCGAGGTCGGCGGCGCGCTCCGACGACTGCTCCCGTGGCCGGAGGCCTCCCGGTTCGACGAGCTCGTGCCCGATCGCCTGCAGGTGCCCAGTTCGTCGTGGTACCGCGTCGACTATCCGGAACCCGGATCCGACGCGTCCCCCGTACTTGCGGTGAAGCTGCAGGAGTGCTTCGGGTGGACCTCCTCACCCCGGATCTGCGACAAACGGGTACCCGTGACGGTGCACCTGCTCTCCCCCGCCGGCCGGCCGCTCGGCGTGACCCGCGACCTGGAGTTCTTCTGGCGCGAGGCGTATCCCGGTGTGCGGGCGGAGATGCGGGGCCGCTATCCCCGACATCCCTGGCCGGAGGATCCGATGGCCGCGGAGCCCACTCGCCGGACCACCCGCCACCGCTGACGATCCCGGTCACGTAACGGGGTGAGTTTCGGCACCGTTCCGGTCCGGGCCGGCCCCTACCATGGAACCGGACGCACCTGCGCCATCCGACTCCGCCCCGGAGGGTGACCGCCATGCCCCCGTACACACCACCCTCACCCCACCGCGTGCCCCTCCCGACCAGGACCCCCGCACGCACCAAGAGGATCCCGCACGTCCGGAACCGGATCGGGGTCCTGATGGCGTTCGCCGGCCTGGCGGTGTCGCTGCTCAGCCTCTTCCTGCCGTGGCTTTCCGCCGGCGGGGGCGAGCGGATCTCCGGCCTGGGCATCACCGAGATCATCGACGTCCGCAGTGTCGCCCCGGTGCTGTTCCTCGGGTTGCTCGTCCTGGCCCTGCTCGTGACCGTGACCGCGTTCACCCGACTGGGGGCGTTCGCCGTGGCGGCGGCGGTGATGGCGGCAGGAGTACTCGCGGGTCACCTCGCCTTCGTCTGGACCCTCATCCTCTCCACGGGATCGACGACGCCGGCCCTGTCGGGGCTGCCCGCCAACGCCTCGGTGACCTTCGGGCCGTACGTCGCGGCGTCCGGGTTCGTGGTGGTCTCCGCCGCCTCGGCGTGGGCTGCCCGGTCGGCGAGATACGCCAGGGATCCCCTCTCGCGTCGAGACGGATAGACGACCTCCGGGGGAAGCGCGCTGTTATGGCACGGGCAGACAACGCCGCCTATTATGTGACTTATCTCACTTGAGACTCCGGTACGACTAAGGGGCACACCATGGCCGCACAGACAACGCCCACCTCCCACACACCCCCCGCTTCCCAGACACCGCCCCCGGCGGCGACCACGCGGGGCGGCAAGATCGTCCCTCTACTGCGCAGCCGCGTCGGCGGGCTCATCGCGGTCGCGGGTCTGGCACTCGCCCTTCTCAGCCTGTACCTCCCCTGGCTGTCCACCGCGACCGGCGGGGGCATCACCGCCCTCGAGCTCACCGAGGTCCTGGACCTCCGTGCGATGGCGCCCCTGAACTTCCTTGGCCTGCTCGTACTGCTGGTCCTGGTGGCCGTCACCGTGTTCACCCGACTGGGATTCTTCGCGGCCGCCAACGCGGTTCTCGCGTCGCTGGTGTTGATCGCCCATCTGATCTTCGTCTGGGTCCTGTTCAACTCGACCGACACCGCCGATCCGATGCTGGCGGGACTCCCCGACGGGACTTCGGTCACCTACGGGCCGTTCGTCGCCGCCATCGGCTTCGTCCTGGTCATCGCCGGGTCGGTACTGGCGGCCAGGTCCGCCGAGTACCTGCTGCCGGACCGGGCCGAGGCCCGCATGTTCACCGACCCCCGGGGCTCCTGAGACGGCTCTCCCGGTCGTCAGAACACCACGACCGTGTCCCCGACCTGCAGCCTGTCGAAGTAGGTCTCGGCCGCGGGCCGGTCCATCCGGATGCACCCGTGCGACAGGTGGGCCGGGTCCCCCTCGTGGAACGCGATCCCGCCCACGAAGTACACCGCGAACGGCATCGGGGCGTCGTCGAACAGACGACTGACCTCGTGGCGGACCTTACGGGTGACCTGGTACGTCCCACGAGGGGTCTCCCACCCGGCCCTTCCGTGGGACATCCGCACCGGCCCGTAGTTCAGCCGTTCCCCCGACTGCAGCCAGGTCCGGTTCCCGTCGAGGTCCACGCACGCGGCGGCCGTGCGCGGGCAGGGGCTCTGCGGGGTGGGGTCCGGCGGCGGAGGAGGAGCAGGCGGAGGGGGCACGAAGCCGGGC
>NZ_JADDKI010000399.1:0-9632 GCF_015356725.1 Dietzia sp. SYD-A1 | reverse complement strand
GCGCCGACGCCCACGGTGATCGCACCGGTCCTCGTGGTGTCCTGCCAGGTGCCGATCAACGCCAGCATGATGCCGCTGACCACGGCCAGCAGCCCGATGTAGGTCCTCCAGCCACCCCCGGCCTCGGAGGAGGCGGCCCCCACCCGCATGCCCTGGACCGGTGCGACCCGTCCGGCGCGGCGGGCGGGCGCCCACGCGGAGAACACGGTGACGACGAAGCCCAGCACCAACGGGGTGACGACCGACATCGGCGTGAGCGCGAGGCTGCCCGAGGGGATGCCCAGGTCGAAGGCGTCGAGCACCGCGAAGATGACCCTCGCCAGCCCGAACCCGGCGAGCACGCCGATCGCGGAGCCGACCAGACCGGTCAGCGCGGCCTCGGCCAGCACGGACCGGGTGAGCTGGCCCCGGGTCGCGCCGATCGCCCGCAACAGGGCCAGCTCGCGCAACCTCTGCGCCACCAGCATGGAGAAGGTGTTGTAGATGATGAACGTGCCCACGAGGAGCGCGATCAGGCCGAAGGCGACGAAGAAGTAGTTGACGAAGTCCAGGATGGTCGCCAGCTGCGCGGAGAGCCTCTCCTTAACCTCCTCGCCCGTGCTCACCTCGTACTCGGGGAACTCGGCGGCGAGCGTGTCGCGGATCTCCTCCTGGCTCACGCCGGGGACCGCACGGACGGCCACGTTCGTCGCGTTCTCACCGTCGGTGAACAGGGCGCGGGCCTGGGCGGGGGTGAACCCGACCCCGACGTAGCCGCCGACGTCGGTCTCCGAGGAGTAGGCGCCCACGATCGTGACGTCGATCATGCCCTGCGAGGTGGTGTACACCCGAGCGGAGTCCCCGATCGCGAGTCCCGCGTTGTCCAGCACCGACTCGGGGAGGACGACCTCACCGTCCGCGTCCGGGGCCCGTCCGTCCGAGATCCAGCTGCTGCTGCCGACGGCCTGATCGGGCTCGACCCACTCCAGTCCCTCCGACGGGGCGCCGCCCGACTGATAGGGCGTGCCGTCGGCGTTGAACAGCACCACCGTGCCGGTCACGCCCGGGGTGACGGCCTCGACACCCGGCAGCTCGAGGGCGCGCTCGGCGACCTCGAACGGCACCCCGCCACCCCGGGGGTCCTCGGGTTCGATCATCGCGGACAGGTCCTGCGTCCCCTGGTCGAGCAGCCCGTCGAACGTGTTCTTGAGGGTCGAGGTGAACACGAGCGAGCCGGTGACGAACGCCGTACCGAGCACCACGGCGAGGACGGACAGGACCAACCGCAGCTTGTGCGCGGCGATGTTGCGCAGGGACACACGGAGCATGGGCCGGGAATGGCTGGGCGCGCGACCCGCGGCGTGACGGGCGGACATCACCCCTCCTCGAGCGCGCCCATGGCCGCCAGGATCTCATCGGAGGTGGGGTGGGAGAGCTCCCGCACGACCTTGCCGTCGGCGAGCAACAGGACGCGGTCGGCGTAGGTCGCCGCGCGCGGGTCGTGGGTGACGATCACGACGGTCTGCTGGAACTCGTCCGCCGCGCTGCGCAGGATCGACAGCACCTCCGCCGACGAGGTGGAGTCGAGGTTGCCGGTTGGCTCGTCGCCGAACAGGATGTCCGGGCGTCCCACCAGGGCTCGGGCACAGGCGACGCGCTGTTGCTGCCCCCCGGACAGTTCCGAGGGGCGGTGTGAGAGCCGGTCGGCGATCCCCAGCCTCCCGATAACCTCGTCGAACCACTCCCGGTCGATCGAGTGGCCCGCGATGTCCTGGGGGAGTGTGATGTTCTCCTCGGCGGTCAGGGTGGGGACCAGGTTGAAGGACTGGAACACGAATCCGATCCGGTCGCGGCGCAGCGCGGTGAGTTCCTTGTCCGCCAGGCCCACGATCTCGGTGTCGCCCACCCGGACCGAGCCCGAGGTCGGCCGGTCCAGTCCGGCCATGCAGTGCATCAGCGTGGACTTGCCCGATCCGGACGGCCCCATGATCGCCGTGAACCGTCCGCGCTCGAACGAGGCGCTGACGTGGTCGAGCGCGCGGACCTCGGTCTCGCCCTCGCCGTAGGTCATGACGAGGTCGGTGGCGACGGCGGCGAGGTCCGCGCCCTCCGCCCGGTGCTGGGTCTCGGCCTGCGTGGTCATGTGCTCCCCTGGATCGTGGTGGTCGACCTAAAGCATGCAGGAGTTCGGAGCGGGTGCCGATGGGGGATGGCCCCGATCTTTCGCCGGGGTCCTCCCCGACGGCCACTCCTCGAGCGATCTGCGGGTCCGGAACCGGCGAGGGGCCCCGGAGACGGGATCGGTGAACTCGAGCGTCTCCGCGAGCAACTGCAGGGGCCGGGAGAAATCCCCGGGGGTGATCGTCCGCACCCGCGGGTACAGGTCGTCGCCGAGGATCGGTGTCCCGAGGGCGTTCATGTGCACTCGCAGTTGGTGCGTGCGTCCCGTGGTGGGCTCGAGGCGGTACAGGCCGAGCGGGGGACCCGGCTCCCCCTGCCCGGGCTCACGGACGTCGAGCAGGGTGATGCGGGTGTGGGCGTCCGGCGGGCCGTCCACCTCGGCGGCCTGCAGCACCCCGCGCGTCTTGGCGATCCGGCTGGACCGCTCCCGGACGCGCGGCGTCCCGTCCGGGGCCGGGGCCACGGCCAGATAGGTCTTGGCGACCCGCCGGGCGGCGAAGAGGTCCTGATAGGCGGCCCGGAAGGCGGGGTCGACGGTAAACACCAGGACCCCGGCGGTGAGTCTGTCGAGGCGATGCGCCGGCGCCAGGTCCTCCAGCCCGAGGTCGCGGCGGAGCCGCACCAGTGCGGTCTGGGTGACGTGCCCCGCGCGTGGGGTGGTGGCGAGGAAGTGCGGCTTGTCGACGACGACGAGGCGGTCGTCGGTGTACAGGACCTCGATCCCGAAGGGCACCTCCACCTCCGGCTCGGGTGTCCGGTAGGTCCACACGTCCATCCCACGGCGCCGCCGGGTGGTGTCGGTGACGGCCTCACCGTCGGCGGTCACCACCTGCCCGCCGGCGAGGGCCGCCTCGAGCTCGTCGAGACGGTCGGGAAACCTCCGGCGCAGTTCCTCGGGGATGCTGCGGGGCCCCCGTCCGGGGTCGGCGAGCCGGATCCGGACCGGGTCCACGCCGTCACGCAACGGCAGCGGCCTTCGCGGACGTCCGGGATTCATCATGTGCGGAGTCTAGTCGCTGGGTTACACTCACCTCTCGCCACAGGCACCTCACGCGCCACTTGGACGCCAGCTGCCCCGTTCACACCAGGAGCATCCATGATCGACGCCGTTGTCGACTTCTTCCTCTTCGGCCCCGGCCGCGCCTTCCTCCCGGCGTTCCAGGGCAGCTTCAACATGGCCTACCCTGCCAACGCCCCCTTCCCCGACGGGATCTAGGCTCACCCGTCCCGAGAACGCATCGGGGATCCGGACACGGCGGTATCCTCGGGGTATGGCTTCACTCGAGAATTCCGTGATCGTCGGCATCGACGGTTCAGCCGCCTCGACCGGCGCCGTCGCCTACGCAGCCCACACCGCCGCGACCCGGCGGATCCCGCTCGTGCTGGTCACCAGTTACACGATGCCGGCCGCCATGTTCGCCGAGGGCATGGTCCCGCCCCAACCCGTGTACGACGAGTTGGAGAAGGAGTGCCAACCGATCGTCGAGCAGGCCCGGGCCACCGCCCTCAAGGTCGCCCCGGACATCGAGGTCTCGCACGCGATCGTCGAGGGCAACCCCTCGCAGGTCCTGATCGACTACTCCCGCAAGGCCAAGATGGTCGTCCTGGGCTCGCGCGGTCTCGGCGGGATCAAGGGGATGGTCCTCGGCTCGGTCTCGGCATCGGTGGCCAGCCACGCGTTCTGCCCGGTCGTGGTGACCCGCGAGGACACCGACGACCTCGACCGCACAGGTCCTGTCGTGGTGGGCGTCGACGGGTCGGAGGTCAGCGCCAAGGCCACCTCGTGGGCGTTCGCCGAGGCGTCCGCGCGTGACACCACGCTGATCGCGGTGCACACCTGGATGGATCCGCAGGTCCAGGCCGCCGCAGCGGGGATCGCGCTGACCGACGACGACTGGCGGCAGCTCGAGGAACAACAGCTGGAGACCCTGTCCGAGCGGCTCGCCGGATTCTCGGACCGCTACCCCGATGTCAGAGTGGAGCGGGTCGTCACCCGCGATCGTGCGGTCCGGGCCCTGGTGGAGCAGGCCGAGGACGCCCAGCTCGTCGTCGTCGGATCCCACGGGCGGGGCGGATTCACGGGCATGGTCCTCGGCTCGACCAGCCGGGCGCTGCTGCAGGCGTCGCCCTGCCCGGTGATGGTCGTGCGTCCGGAGTCGCACTCGTGAGCGCTGGCGAGGATGTCCGGGTGAGGCGCGACCCCGCCGCCGGCCGCTTCGAGATCGTGGTCGACGGCGTGGTGGCGGGTTTCGCGGACTACAGCGACGCGGACGGCGTCAGGACGTTTCCGCACACCGTGGTCGATCCCGAGTTCGGCGGCCGCGGTCTGGCCGGTCGGATGATCGGGGAGGCACTGGAGGCCACCCGCGACGAGGGACTGCGCGTTCGCCCCGCCTGCGCGTTCGTCGAGCGGTACGTCGAGAAGCACCCGGAGTCGGCGGATCTCGCCTGAGGATCCTGCTCACATGACACCTGAGGCGCGGGTGAGTAACGAATAAGCGACGATTAACCCCACAGACGGTCCCACCGGAGGCGTTCCGGGAGCAGACGTGTTCTCCTGTGAGGGCGGCCCACGCCTGGGCCGCGTACGACTCTCGGGAAAGGACACACCACCATGCTGTGGAGCATCATCTCCTGGATCATCGTCGGTGGCCTCGCAGGCTGGATCGCCTCCATGATCATGGGCAAGAACGCCCAGATGGGCCTGGTCGCCAACGTCCTCGCAGGTGTGGTCGGCGCGTTCGTCGTCGGCCTCCTCGTCTCACTCGTCAGCGAGGGCGGCGGGATGCCGGAGGCCTTCTCGATCTGGGGCTTCGTCGCCGCGATCGTAGGCGCGTGCCTGGTCATCTGGCTCGTCTCTCTGGTCAGGGGCCGCGGACGCACCCGCGTCTGACGACGCACTGACACAGGAGACGCACGACCTCCGGACGAGTCCGAACGGCCCGGCCCCGCACGACAGGGCCGGGCCGTTCGTCTCCTCACCCGCGAGCACCTGACGAAAGGACCGGACATGGGCCTGATCGACAAGATCAAGAACATCGGCAGGAACCCCGCCACGCTCAACTCGGCCGTCGCGAAGACCGGGGACTACCTGAACGACAAGGTCGGCGGCGCGAACAAGAGACAACAGAACACCGGAGCCGACGGCCCGGACAGTAGCCCGGCCCACGACCCAGCAGACGTGCAGGCCGACGACACCGTCACGGGTGACCGCCCTCCCGCCGGGGGACAGCCCCCGGCGTGAACCGGGCCATCGGGGCCGGTGTCGCCTGACACGGCACCGGTCCCGCCGGGACCGCGGTGCCAGCCGATAGTCTGTCACCTGTGACGAGCGCACGGTCGACCAAACCCGGACCGCGGGAGCGGCTCCTGGCCACGTCGACTCGTCTGTTCTCCACCGACGGGATCCGGGCGGTCGGCATCGACCGGATTCTCAGAGAGGCCAAGGTCGCCAAGGCCAGCCTCTACAACACATACGGCTCCAAGGACGAGTTGGTCGTGGCGTACCTCAGAGCCATGGCCGATCGGGACCGCGCCCTGTGGCAGCGACGGGCGGACGCCGCGCCCGATTCGCGAGGGCGCATCCTCGCACTGTTCGACCTCGTCCGCGAGCGTGTGGAGCCGGCGACCCCCGGGTCGTGTCACCTCGCCGCCGCCATCGAGTTCCCCAGCCCCTGCACCGACGGTGAGCGCGCCATCCGGGAGGCGGTGACCGACCAGCGGGCGTGGGTCGCGTCCACGCTCCGCTCCGAGCTCGCCGGCATGGGACTCGAGGACCCCGACAACATCGCCGACCTGGCGGATCGGTTGGCGATCCTCCATGACGGCTCCGTCACGGCGGCCATGCTCGGCGAGGTGGAGACCTCGGCGATGACGGCACGCAGCATGGCCGAGCTGATCCTGGGGATGGTCACGGAACCGTCGTGAGGCGCGCGGCGGGTGTGCTGGGAGAGGTGCTGGTGACGCTCGGCGTCGTGCTGGCACTCTTCGTGGTCTACCAGGTGTGGTGGACGGATCTGGACGCGGCGCGCGCCCAGTCCGCCGCCGACGCCGACCTGGACCGGCGGTGGGACACGACGGACAACCCACGGATGCGCGGCCGGGTCGCGGAGGACGGGGACCCGGCACCGTCCGGCCTCGCGGACGGGACCGCGTTCGCCCGCATGTACATCCCGGCGTTCGGCTCCGACTACCGGTTCGCCGTGGTCTCCGGGACCAGCGACGCGGCTCTGGAGACCGGGCCCGGGCACTACACCGGGACACAGGGCCCGGGGGAACCCGGCAACTTCGCCGTCGCCGGTCACCGGGTGGGCCGTGGCTCGCCGTTCAACGATCTCGACGCCCTTCGCTCCTGCGACGCCCTGGTGTACGCCACCGCGGACAGGTGGCTGATCTACCGCGTGCTGCCCGTCGACGCCCCGGATCCCGACTCGGCCCGCGAGCAGGCCGCCGAATGTCTGCCCGCAGACCTCGCCGACCGCGCGACGTCAGGGAGATACGAGGGGCTGTCCGGGATGTCGGTGGTGCGACCGGAGGACGTGTGGGTGATCGACGCGGTGCCCGGACGCACCGAGCCCCCCTCCCCCGAGCTGCTGCCGCTGACGACGCTCACCACGTGCCATCCGCAGTTCTCGGCCGCGGAGCGGCTCGTCGTGCACGCCGTGCTCGAACGAAGTGAGCCGCGGGTGGCCGGCGAGGTCCCCGTCGAGTTGGGGGGCCGGTGATGTACGCCCGCCTCTACCGCGGCCTGCCCGGCCCGACGCCGGTCCGGATCGTGCTGCTCGTCGCGCTTCTCGCGGCGGCGGTGCTGCTCCTCATGGAAGTGGTGTTCCCCGCGGTCGAGTCACTCATGCCGTACTCGCACGTCGCCGTCGACCCGGCAACCTGAGTCAGTCGGCCACGCGGGGCGCGACGAGTTCGGCCACCCGCTGCACCTTGACCGACTGCTCCTGCGTGGACTGCACCGCCAGGACCTGAGTGCCTCGGGCCAGGACCACCAGAGCGCCCCCCGGGCCACCGGTTCGCCCACCGGTCCACCCACCCTCGACGTCCGAGCGCTCGGACTCACCGACCGGTGCCGAGCCGTCCACCAGCTCGGTGGCCCGCTCCTCGGACGCGACCGAATACACGGTCGTCGTCAGCTGGACCGCCCCGTCCGCCCCGTAGAAGAAGCAGGCAGCGGGATCCACGCGGTCATCGATCCGCACGTCGGTGGCCAGCTCGCCGTTGAGCCTCGACGCCTCATCGATGGACAAGTACGGGCACTGCTCACGTGTCACGGGTTCGACCTGGGGGATCTCCGGCTCGCTGGTCTCCGGCGGCGCGGTCCGGATGGTCCCCATCTCCGGTGCCGGCTCGCCGTCGCCACCGCCGCACCCCGCCGACACACCGAGCAGGACGACGGCCGTCGGGGCGAGGAAAGTCGTGGCGGCGATACGCATGATGCCCAGGATAGGACCCGACCCCCTGGGTAAGGTCATCACCACCGAACGGAGACGACCCACACGCACCGACGACCGACGGGGAGGCGCCACATGTCCGGCCCATCCACGCACGGACAAGGCGCCGACCGCGTCGGGAGACGCCGCCGCGAGCTGCGCGAGACCATCTCCTCCGTCGCACTGGACCTCGCCCTCGAACGGGGACTCGACGCGGTGACGGTGGACCAGATCGCCAAGGCCGCCAACGTCTCCCGCCGCACGTTCTTCAACTACTTCCCGTCCAAGGCCGCCGCGTGCATCCCGGACGCTTTCCCCCCGGACCGCGACGCGGTGCGCCTGTTCCTCACCGACCGGTCCGTGTCCACGATGACCGCACTCACCCGGCTGTTGTGGCTGCAGGTCTCCATGGCCCGGCAGGAGACCCCTCTGTTCAACCGGTTCCACGACATGTGGCGGCAGGAACCGGGAATCCGCACCGAGGTGTACGCGATCCTGTCGCGCACCGAGGAGGAACTGGCCGCGCTGGTGGCCCGCAGAGAGGGCAGCGAGCCCGGGTCCGTGGAGGCAGCCACCGTCGCGGCGGCCTCGATCGCGATCGTCCGGGTGGCGGTCGAGCAGTGGCGCACCGACGAGTCGCCGACTCTGCTGGAGGACCGGATCAGAGAGTCGTTCGACGCCGTCATCCGAGCGACCGAGATCGTGCCCGGCGAGACCTGAACCCGCGCGGACGGGTGTTCGCGGACCGGTCGGGAGCCTCCATCGAGCCACGACATCGTAGGATCGGTCCATGCGATCGCAGCGACCCCGCACCGCCCCGGGGGGACGAGTCGCCCTCGCGTCGGCGGCGTCTGCCGCGGTGCTGGCAGTCGCGGGGTGCTCCGCGTCCGGCGTCGGGGGTAACGGCGAGACGGGTCCACCCCGGATCTCGCCGGCGCCACAGCCCGAGGTCGCCGCCGCGATGGTCGAGGGACGCCCCGCCCCCGACGACCGGTTGAACGCCTGCGAGCTCCTCGATCTGCCGACCGATGAGCTGATCGAGCTCACCGGTGCCGACATGCCCGAGATCGAGCCCATCGGCTCCGGTGACCTGGGCCTGATCTGCACCTATGGCGGCCCGGGGTCGCCGGAGTTGTACGAGATGCAGCAGTCGGAGGCGACCACCGACGAGGGAGAGGAGGCCGACGGGACCGACGACGACACCGCCGACGCCGTCACCACCACCGCGGAGGTCAAGCCCATGCCCACGACCTCGCCCGCGGCCCCCCGGACCGCCGCCGCGGACCGGGACGAGATTCCCGATACCTTCGCCGCCGGGGTCGTCAAGCCGCGTGGTGGGCCCCAGGCCGCACTCCGAGGACAGCCCGCACTGCTGGGGGTGCGATACGCGTGCTCGGAGATCCGCGGAGATGAGTCGGCCTCGATCGAGGACGCTCCGCCGGGCGCCCCCGAGGCCCCCGCGCCGGTGCTCCCCGAACTCGGCACCGCGTACATCGACTGCGCGGCGGCCCCCACCGGCGGCGGCGTCGAGGTCCACACGATCCTCATCGCGGACAACGATCTGTGGCACCTCACGCTGATCAGCCCGGAGACGCCCCGATCGGCCGACGCCGAGGCGCGAGCGCTCGAGGGTCTGCACAGGGTCGCCGAGCACATCCTCGACTGACTCTCTAGCGGAAATCGGGAACGGCGCCGGAGCCCCTCAGCATCCGACGCCGTTCCCATTCAACGGACTGCGCATCGCGCCTTCCGGTTTCCTCGCGCGCCCCGGAAGGCGGCGGGCCGACACCCCCCCAGGTGCCCCGGTAATGAAACCGGCCCCTCAGTGTGAAGTAACAGCCCCTCATCCGTTCTTCACCTCGCCACCGCCCCCCCCCGGCCGGTGACTGGTCGAACTCTATGTTGCACTCGTTCCACTGGCAAGCCCATGAACTGCAGTTCTACTGTTGACTTCTGGTCAGTAACGGGAGCCGGCGGGCTCACCTGCGGTTTTGTGAACACTGTTACCAACAAACGATGGAACCAACCCTCTCC
>NZ_JADDKI010000398.1:0-7202 GCF_015356725.1 Dietzia sp. SYD-A1 | reverse complement strand
GGCCCGTTCGGCCAGCGTCGACAGGGCGAACCATCGCTGCTGGGCCGCGTCGGCCTCCGGGGAGAGCCGGTCGAGCAGGGCCTGGGTCCGCGCGACCGACGACGCGAGGTCGTCCCGCCGGTCGACCGCCGCGGCCACCTGCTCGGAGAGCCTCTCCCGGACGCTCTCCGCATCCGCCAGCTCTGCGCGCCGCGTCACCAGGTCATCTGCGGCCAGCCGGAACGTCGCGTCGCGGAGGTCGGCCTGGACGGACTGGGCCCGCCGCGCCACCTCGGCCTGGCGTCCGAGCGGTTTGAGTTGGCGGCGCAGTTCGCCCGTCAGGTCGGTCAACCGATCGAGGTTGCCCTGCATCCCGGCGAGCTTGCGCTGGGCCTTCTCCTTGCGGCGGCGGTGCTTGAGTATCCCGGCCGCCTCTTCGATGAAGGCCCTGCGCTCTTCCGGTTTGGACTCGAGGATCTCGGCGAGCTTGCCCTGGCCCACGATCACGTGCATCTCGCGCCCGATGCCCGAGTCCGAGAGCAGCTCCTGGACGTCCATCAGCCGGGCACGGTCCCCGTTGATCTCGTACTCTGCCGCGCCGTCGCGGAACATCCGGCGGGTCAAGGACACCTCGGCGTAGTCGATCGGCAGGGTGCCGTCGGAGTTGTCGAGGGTGAGCGTGACCTCCGCGCGGCCGAGCGGCGACTTGCCGGCGGTCCCGGCGAAGATCACGTCCTGCATCTTGCCGCCGCGCAGTGACTTGGCGCTGTGCTCCCCCATCACCCAGGTCAGGGCGTCCACGACGTTGGATTTGCCGGAGCCGTTGGGGCCGACGACGCAACAGATGCCGGGCTCGAACCTCAGGGTCGTGGGCGCCCCGAAGGACTTGAAGCCCTTGAGCGTCAGCGACTTGAGGTACACGGATGTCCATCCTATGGCACGGCCGGCTACCGCCCCGGAGCCGCGACTCCTGCGGCGGGGATCGCGGCCGCGCGTCGGCGGGCCGCCGGTGTCACCGCCAGTTTGTGGATCTCGGACACCGCGATGACCGTGGCGCCGACGGCCACACACAGCACCCACTCACCGGGGCTCAGCGCGCTCAGGCCCATCGGGCCGGCCAGGACCGGCCAACTCACCACCATCACCTGCAGGCAGGCGGCGACCGCCGTGGCGACCAGCAGCAGCGGGTTCGCCAGGGGGTTGAGGGTGAACACCGAGCGACGCAACGCCCGGGCGTTCATCACCTGGAAGAAGCTCGCCGCCACCAGCACCGTCAGCGCAAGTGAGCGGGCGTGGTCGGTCTCGATCCCGTCCCAGATCGCGCGCTCGTAGACCACCAGCGTCACGACGGCTATCCACACCCCGCTCAGCGCGGTCCGCCACCACATAGGGGCGTCGAGGACACCCTCACCGGGATTCCGGGGAGGCACCTCCAGTTCGTCGCCCTCGCCGGGCTCGAAGGCGAGGGCGATCACCTGTATCCCGGACGTCACCAGGTTCGCCCACAGCATCTGGACCGGCAGGAGGATCAGGGGGGAGTTGGTGAAGACGTTGACCGCGACCGCCAGCAGCGCCGCGATCGCCGTCGACAGGAGGAAGAAGGTGGCCTTGCGGATGGTCGCGAAGGTGACCCGCCCCTCCTCCACGGCGTGGACGATCGTGCTGAAGTCGTCGTCCGTGAGCACGATGTCGGAGGCCTGGCGGGCGACGTCCGTGCCCGAGCCGCCCATCGCGACCCCGATGGAGGCGACGCGGAGTGCGGGCGCGTCGTTGACGCCGTCCCCGGTCACCGCGACAACGTTGCCCATCGCCATGAGCTGGTCGACGATCCGCATCTTGTCCTGTGGCGACACCCGGGCTGCGACCGTGGCATCCGCCAGCCGGGCCCGGAGCATCGTGTCGTCCAGGGCCGCGATCTCGGCACCGGTCAAGGGGGGCGTGCCGGTGTCCAGCCCGAGCCTCCCGGCGATCGCGGCGGCCGTGACCGGATGATCTCCGGTGATCATCATCACCCGGATCCCCGCCGACCGGCAGCCGGCGATCGCCTCCTGCACGCCCGGACGTGGTGGATCGGTCATCCCCTCCAGGCCGAGGAAGGTCAGGTCCCCTGGTGCTCCCTCGAGGGTCCCGCCGGCCAGGCGCGCATCCCCGTCCCCTAGCTCCCGGCGGGCCGTGGCGATCACCCGCAGCCCCTTCGAGCCCAGTGCCTCGTTGGCGGCCAGGACGGCGGCCCGATCGATGTTCGTGGTACCCCCTGCGGTGAGCATGCTCGAGCACATCGCGGAGACCGCGTCGGGCGCACCCTTGACGTACAGCACCGGCCGACCGCCCTCGCTCCGGATCGTCTGCGAGAACCCGAGCTCGGGCTCGTACGGCATGTGCGCCACCGGGGCGGCGGCCCGTTCGATAGGCGTGACCACGCCCAGTCGCACCGCCACCGCTGCCATCGCCGCATCCACCGCGTCGCCGGTGAACCGAAGGGGGTCGTCCCGCGTCGGGACGGCCTCGTTGGTCAGCGCGCCCGCGCGCAGGGCGGCCTCCGCGACGGCACTCATCCACCCGGTGTCGGCGCCGACCCCGGTCGCGGCGTCGACGGCGATCTCCCCCTCCGTGGTCCACAGCCGTTCCACGGTGAGCAGGTTCTGTGTCAGGGTCCCGGTCTTGTCCGACCCGATCACCGTCGTGGACCCGAGGGTCTCCACCGACGGCAGGTGCCGCACGATCGCATTGCGCCGCGCCATCCGGGCCACGCCCACGCTCATCGCCACGGTGAGCACCACGGGCAGCGCCTCGGGGATCGCGGATACGACGAGAGCCACCGCGGTCCGGAACATCAGCGAGACATCGTGCCCGAGCGCGAGGCCGGCGGCGAAGACGCCCAGCGCGGAGATCCCCACGATCAGGCCGATCCACCGCTCCATGGAGTGGATGAGGGCGGTGAGCGGTGCCGCCGCCGCGGTGTCCTGGATCAGCTCGTTGATGGCCCCGAGCTCGGTACCCGCACCGGTTCCGACCACGACCCCCGTCGCACGGCCCGACGAGATGAGCGAGCCGCTGAACGCCATACCGGTCCGATCCCCGGTCGGCGCATCGGGGGCGACCGGATGCGTGTCCTTGTCCGTGGCCAGGGACTCACCTGTGAGCATCGACTCGTCGACCCTCAGGGACACCGCCTCGATCAGCCGCAGGTCGGCGGGGACGCGGTCGCCGCTGTCGAGGTGCACGAGATCACCGGGCACCAGCGCGGCCGAGTCGATGGTCTGCACCTGACCGTCCCGGCGCACGCGGGCGGTGGGTGAGGCGAGGGATTGCAGGGCCCGGACCTCTGTCTCCGCCTTGCGCTCCTGCCAGAACCCGATCGCCGCGTTGAGCACGACCGCCGCCGTGATCGCGGCGGTGTCCACCAGGTGACCCTGCGCCAGGGTGATCGCGGCGCAGAACATCAGGAACAGGACCAGGGGGCTTCGGAACTGCCGGAGCAGCACCCGCCAGGCGGCGGTCGCGTCGGTCGCCTCCAACCGGTTGGGACCGTGGCGCTCCAGACGGTGCGTCGCCTCATCGGAGGTCAGTCCCGTGGTGCCGGCGCCCACCCGGTCGAGTACGTCCGGCACCTCCAGTGCGTGCCAGGCGACGTCGGCCACGCCACCGTCTCCGGTGCCTGAGGTCATGGTCCGGTCCTCCGATCTGTCTCTCAGGTCGCGATCGGTCCACCTCCAGAATGCCCCTGCCCGGCCCGGGTCCGCGGCCGAGAACGCGTTCAGCGCTCGCGGAATCCGGACAGGTCCCCCCGGGCCCGGTCCCAGGACTCCACCACGAGCTCCACCCTGCCCGGCCCGTCTCCGCCCCGCAGCAGGTCGACGAGCTGAAGGCATGCCCGGCGGGGCCCCTCCGCCACGACGTGGACCCGTCCGTCCGGCTTGTTCGCGGCGTAGCCCACGAGCCCGAGCTCGAGTGCCCTGGAACGCGTCCACCACCGGAAACCCACGCCCTGCACCTGCCCGTGGACCCAGGCCACCAGCCGGACCGTATCGGGCGCCGGTGCGCTCACGGAGCGTCTCCGCCGGTCCGGTCGATCCCGGTGTCGAACCGCAGCCCGATCGCGGTCCCCGCGGTGAGCGTCCGGCCGACCGTGCAGGTCGCGTCGACCGAGCGACGGATCATGCCGAGCACCCGGTCGGCCATGGCCGGGTCGAGCCCGGTCAGGTCGAGTTCGTAGATCTCCTCCAGTCGCGGGTACCGCTCGGCCTCGCGGTCGGCGTCCCCGGAGACGCGGACGGTCGCGGCGTAGTCATCACCCAATCGGCGCGAGATCGTGAAATCGGAGGCCATCGCCGTGCACGCGCCGAGCGCGATCTTGAGCAGTTCCCCCGGGGTGAACACTCCCTCGACGTCCGCCGAGCCGATCTCGACCCTCGCACCTCGCGACGAATGCCCCACGTACCGCCGGGTCCCGGACCGCTCGACCCGGAGATCGGTGGCGGGCGGCGGGGGCTGAGAAGTGTCGTCCGGGTCGGTCATCGTCATGTCGGTCATCGTACGGAGCGGGTCCGCCGCGCCACAGCCCGCCGGGGCGGCCTCTGGCAGCCCGGGCAGAAGTGCGAACCGCGGTTCATGAACTCTTCCCGGACCACCGGTGTCCCGCATCGCGCGCACGGTCGTCCCGCCTGCCCGTAGACGTCGAGCGATCTGTCGAAGTACCCCGACGCGCCGTTGACGTTGACGTACAGGGCGTCGAAGGAGGTGCCCCCGGCGTCCAACGCCTCCGCCATCACCTCGCGGGCGTGGCCGAGGAGCCCGCGGACGGTGCCCAGCGTCAGCGCTCCCGCGCGCCGGCGGCCGTGGACACCGGACCGCCACAGCGCCTCGTCGGCGTAGATGTTGCCGATCCCCGACACCACGGTCTGGTCCAGCAGGAGCCTCTTGATCTCGGTGTCCCGGCGGCGGATCGCCCGCGCGGTGGCCGGCTCGTCGAAGCCGGGCTCGAAGGGGTCGGCGGCCACGTGGGCGGCCGGCGCGGGCAGGAGCACACGGGTGCCGTCGGTGGCCTCGGCCAGTGGCACGACGGTCCATCCGCCGAACGTCCGCTGGTCCACGAACCGCAGTTCCCTGCCGTCGTCGAGTCGGGCGCGGGCGTGCAGGTGTCGTACCTGCGGAGCACCGGGGTCCGTCACCAGCATCTGACCGCTCATGCCGAGGTGGACCAGCAGGCAGTCGGCCCCGACGGTGTGGTCCCCGTCCAGGGTCAGCCACAGGTACTTGCCGCGTCGGCACGCCCCGCTCACGACCCGGTCCGTCAGCCGGGCGACGATCTCCGCCGGGCCGCCGGGCTGCCGGCGGGCCGTGCGGACCCCGGTCACGTCGACGTCGAGGATCCGACGGCCCACCACGTGGGTCTCGAGGCCGCGACGCACCACCTCGACCTCGGGGAGCTCCGGCATGTCAGCCCGTGGCCCGGTCCAGGGCCGCCCAGGCCTGCTCGGCGGCCTTCTGCTCGGCTTCCTTCTTGGTCCGGCCGACGCCCTGACCCAGCGGGTCGTCGCCGACCAGGGCCACCGCGGTGAAGGTCTTGTCGTGGTCCGGTCCGGTGGAGGTGATCTCGTACCGTGCCTTGGGTCGGCCGAGCGCCGAGCACTTCTCCTGAAGACTGGTCTTCCAGTCGAGCGCCGCTCCCAGGGTGGGGACCACGCGGAGCCGCTCACCGATGATCCCCTCGACGATCCCCCTCGCCACGTCCAGACCGTGGGTCAGGTACACGGCGCCGAAGACGGCCTCCAGGGTGTCTGCCAGGATCGAGTGCTTGTCCCGTCCGCCGGTCAACTCCTCCCCCCTGCCGAGCCGTAGTAGCGCTCCCAGCCCCGTCGGGCCCAGCTCGCGGGCGATGTCGGCCAGAACGTAGGTGTTGACCAGACTGGCCCGGATCTTCGCGAGGTCACCCTCCGGGCGGTCCGGGTAGGCGGCGTAGAGATGCTCGGTCACGATGAGTTCCAGAACGGCGTCTCCGAGGAACTCGAGCCGCTCGTTATGGGGTAGCCCGCCGTGCTCGTAGGCGTACGACCTGTGGGTCAGAGCCTGTGCGGCCAGGTCCGCGGGGAGCCGCACCCCCAGGACCGCATCGAGCTCGGGGGCGGGGTCCGTCACCCGGCCCCCTCGTCGGTCCCGGGGTCCGCGAACTTCTCGGCCAGTCCGGCCCATCGCGGATCGATGCGTCCCTCGGTGTCGCCGGAGACACCGTCCGGCGCGGGGGTGTCGGGGTTGACGCAGACACTGTGGCCGTAATCCGTGCACGTGGGCGACATCGGGAACTCCAGGCCGAATGCGTCGACCAGAGCCGGTTCCAGGTCCAGCAGATCGCCGTCGAGCAGACGCACCTCGTCCTGCTCCACCCCGTCGGCGGCGGCCGTGCCCTCGGCGGCGTACATCTCCGTGAGATCCACGGAGACCTCGGTGGTGAACTCGCCGAGACACCGTGCGCACTCCACCGAGGCGCGTCCGGCGACGGAGCCGGTCACCAGGACTCCTTCCTCGACGAAAGTCAGGTCCAGGTCCAGGTCGACCTCGTCACCCTCGGGGATGCGGATCAACTCGACCCCGATCGACGACGGCAGGACCGCGGCGCGCCGGACCTGCGTCATCGCACCCGGCGACCGGGTGATGCTGCGGGTGTCGAGGACGAGGGAATCGGCGGCCGGGCGGCCTTGATGTCGGGGGCGGGAGGTGGTGGACACGCCCAGCAGACTACCCGTCGTCGGTCAGTAGTCCCCGTACCCGTCGCCGTAGTGATCGCCCTCGCGCGCCCCGCGCCGGCCGTGGGCCTCACGCCGGCCGATCGGGGCGACCCCGTGGAGTTCCTCGCGCCCGCGGGACACGGTGCGGAGGGTCGAGCCGAGGAACTCCTCGAACCGCGCCATCTTGTCGTCGATGTAGGCGTCGCATTCCTCGCGCCGACGATCGCTCTCCGCGTGCGCGGCGTCCCGGATCCGGCTGGCCTCCTCGTCGGCGATCCGGACGACCTCGGACTCCGACAGCATCCGCTGCTGCTCCTGGCGGGCCTCGGTGATGGTGCGGTCGTAGATGACGTTGGCCTGTTCCACCAGCCGGTCGGACTCGGCTCGGGCACGGGAGGTGGTCGATTCGGCTTCGCGGCGGGACCGGTCGAGCAGTTCGGCGGACTCCGCGCGGGCGTCGCCCACCAGTCCGTCGGCGTGCGCCGTGGCCTCGGCGAC
>NZ_JADDKI010000397.1:0-9029 GCF_015356725.1 Dietzia sp. SYD-A1 | reverse complement strand
GGTGGACTGGTGGGTGGATCGCGTGGACTGCCGGTACGGGCGGTCTCGATCCCGGCTCAGCCGCCCACCGTCTCGAAGCGTGACAGCGCGAGGAGCCGGGACGTGGCCCGGAGATATTTCTTCCGGTATCCGCCGGCGAGCATCTCCTCGGTGAAGATCGCGTCCAGCTTCTGCCCCGAGTTGCGGACGGGGATACCGGCGTCGTAGAGGCGGTCCGCCAGGACGACCAGGCGCAGTGCGATGGCCTGGTCCGGCAGCGGGCCGACGTCCCGGAGGCACACCCTGGTCACCCCGTCGACGAGGCGGTTGTACTTGGACGGGTGGAGGGTGGCCAGGTGCCCGCACAACGCGTCGAAGTCGTCCAGCGTCGACCCGGGTTCCGCCTCGGCGTCCGCCTCGAGCGCCTCGTCGGACATCGGGTCCGGCGCCGGGGGCAGGTTGCGATGCCGGTAGTCGGGCCCGTCGACCCGGATCGACTCGAAGATCCCCGACATCTTGCGGATCTCGCGCATGAAGTCCTTGGCCGCGAAACGACCCTCACCGAGCTGCTCGGGGAGGGTGTTGGAGGTCGCGGCGACGCTGACACCCGCCGTGGTGAGTTCCGCGAGCAGCCGGGACACCAGCATGGTGTCGCCGGGATCGTCGAGTTCGAACTCGTCGATACACAGGACGGAGTGTCCGGACAGCTCCTCGACCGCCCGGTTGAAGCCCAGGGCGCCCACGACGTGCGTGAGCTCGACGAACGTGCCGAACGCCTTCGGTTCGGGACACGTGTGATAGATCGAGGTCAACAGGTGGGTCTTGCCCACCCCGAAGCCACCGTCGAGGTAGATCCCCGCGCCTTCCACCGACTTGGGCCGACGCCCGAACAGTCCCTTCTTCGGGGTGCGACGGGCCACCACCGACTCCGCGAATCGCCGACAGGCGGTGACCGCGGCCTCCTGCGAGGGCTCGGCAGGGTCGGGGATGTAGGAATCGAAACTCACGTCATCGAACATCGACGGCGGGACCATCTGGGCCACGAGTTGGTCGGCAGGGACCACCGGGGTGACGTCAACGAGGCGGGAGACCATGCGATGAGCCTATCGTGGGGCGACAGGCGTGAAGAACGGAAGGAGGCCCGGGTGCTGTCGACACGACCACCAGCGCTCGGCGACGACCCGGCGTCGCTCGACGCGATCTGGGCCGCGCTCCGGCCGGAGAGCCCGACCGCGGCACCGGTGATCCGTGCTGTCATGATCGCCTCCGTCGACGGCACCACGACCGTCGACGGCCGGAGCGGGGGCCTGGGAACGCCCACCGACCGCCTGGTCTACGACGCCATGAGGGCCCGCGCCGACCTCGTCCTGGTGGGCTCCGGCACGGCGTTGGCCGAGCACTACGGGCCCGCCGAGGTCAGCCAGGTCTGGGCGGACAGGCGGACAAGGCCCGCGCCCACCATCCTCGTACTCACCCGGTCCCTTCCCGACGAGCTGATCGACCTCTGTGCCGACACCGACGACAGGATGCAGATCGCGGCGGCACACGAGACGGACCCCCGGCTCGTCGGGGCCGCGCGGGCACGGGGCGTGACCGTCCATGTGCTCGACCCGGGCCCGACCGGTGCCGCCGTCCGTGCGTTGGCATCCCGCCTCCACGCCGCCGAGGTGGACTTCGAGGGTGGCCCCCGACTCCTCGGGGAGCTCCTCTCGGAACGCGCCGTGGATGAGCTCGTCCTCTCGGTGGCGCCGGAGGTGATCGTCGGAGGCGACGACTCGACACTGACCCCGGGCCACGGGCATGGATACACCCGGGTGCCGATGCGCGTCGTCTCGGCGTTCTCCTGCCCGTCGGGAGGCCTGTACACCCGCTGGGTGGTCGGTGAGGGCGTCCGTTGACCGGGAGACGTGGCGCCCGTTCCACCCGCGCGGTGCTCACCGCGCTCGTCGCAGTCGTGGCCGTGGCCGGGTGTGCTCCCCTACCCGCCTCGGGACCGCGACTGGCCACCGGTGACGGCCCCGGTCGCGCGCCCGCTCCCGACAGCGAAGCGGAACTCATCACCCCACCAGACTGGGAGACGCCCCGATCCGAGCTCCAGTGGATTCCCTGTGCGGAGGGCGGGACCCGCGGGCTTCCCCAAGACGCCCGGGTCGACTGCGCGCTGCTCGGCGATACCCCTGTCCTCCGCCTCACCACCGGGGACACACCTCGGGACGCAGCCCCCCTGGTCGTGGTGGCCGGACCCGGCGATCCCGCCGACTCGCTCGCGATCAGGTTCGCCTCGGCGGGCACCGAGATCGTGGGATCGCATCCGCTGGTGATCCTCGACCACATCGGCCGCACCGGACCCGCCGGTGCCTGCCTGACCCCGTCGGCCCGCCGCACGCTGGACGAACTCGCCGAGCGGGGTACGGACCCCGGGGCACCGGACCTCCGCGGCGAACTCGCCCAGACCGCGCAGTCCTGCACTGATCAGCTCGCCGGGCGGGAACTCGACTTCGGTGCCGCCGGGGCGGCGGAGAACCTCGAGGAACTGCGTCGGTCGTGGGGTGTGCCGGGGCTCGCGGTGCTCGCCCTGGGCTCGGGCGCCCGCACCGCCCTGGACTACGCCGGGGCACACCCCGATCGGTTGTCGCTCCTGGTCCTGGACTCCCCCGCACCGTGGGACGGCGACCAGGAGACCGCCGCGCGATCCGCGCTCGACGGCTCCGATACCGCGTTACGGCTGTGGGCGGCCTCCTGCACTCGTCCCGAGTGCGGCCCGGGCGACGGGGAACAGAGGGTCGAGGCCGTCTCCCGCGCCCTCGACGCCGCGAGAGATCCCGGGGCCCGCGTGCCGGCCGCGCTCCTGTCCGACGTGATCCGATCCGCACTCACCGACCTGTCCGGTGCCTCCGCAGCGGAGGCGTCCGACGGGGACGAGATCCTCGGTGAGATCGCGGGGACGGACCCCGATGCGGGCGCCCCCGGTCCGTTGGTGCGTGCCCGGGCGGAGGCGTTGAGGAGCTCCTCACTTCCGTACGTCGCGGAGTGCTCCGACCTGCCCAGGCGGGTTCCGGTCAACCGCGTACCCGAGCTCGCCACCGAATGGGCGGACGACGCACCCTTCGGGGAGATCCTGGCCGCCCAGCTCTCCGCCTGTTCGACCTGGCCCGTCCCGGAACGCACGCCCGTGGAGCTGCCCGGATCCGTGCCCGTGCTCCTCATGGGAGGGATCGCGGACCCCGTCGCCGGCGCCGCCGCCCTGGAACCCACCGCGGGCATGCTGACCGGCGCCGGGGCGGGAGACATCCGGATTCTCACCTGGGGCGCTCCCGGATCGTGGGTGGTGCTCCACTCGGCGTGCGCCCGGTCGACCCTCTCGGGCTTCCTCGCCGACCCGACCACCGTCGACCGATCCGTGGCCTGCCCGTCCTGACCCGGGGCGCCTACGAGAAGGACGTGCCCCCGACCGGTAGCCTGCACACCGTGCCGTTGCCGACCCGAAGCACTGACTCCGTGCCCCGCCTGTTGAACCAGATCCTGTGGCCGTTGGCGATCATGACGGTGATCCATCGCGTGCTCATCAAGGCCGTCAACGGATCCATCACGAACGACTTCGGGACCGTCTACGCGGCGACCAGGCGCTTCCTCGCGGGCGAACCCGTCTACAGCGAGAACCTGCTCACGGTTCAACCGCACTATCTCTACGCCCCGAGCGGCACGTTCCTCCTGGCCCCCTTCGGCGTGATCGACAACTACACGGTGGCCCGGTGGCTGTTCATCCTGGTCAACGCCGCCGCGATCATCGCCGCACTGTGGCTTCTCATGCGATTGTTCGACCTCGACGTGCGGTCGTTCGCCGCCCCGGCGATCCTTCTGGGCGCGTTCTGTACCGAGGCGGTCACCAACACCCTGGTGTTCACGAACGTCAACGGCGTGATCTTCCTGTGCCAGGTGTCCTTCCTCTATCTGCTGTACCGCAGGCGACTGTGGTGGGCCGGGGTCGCGATGGGGCTGTCACTGGCGATCAAGCCGATGCTCGCGCCTCTGCTGGTCCTCCCGCTGATCCGTCGACAGTGGCAGCCCTTCGTGGCCGCCCTGGCGATCCCCGCCGCCACGATGGCCGCGGGGTGGGCGCTCACCGTGGACGCCGGCCGGTATCTCGAGGTCACCGCGCCCTACATGAGCGAGGTCCGCGACTACTACAACAGCTCCATCGCCGGGCTCGGTCTGTACTACGGCGTCCCCGACCCGCTCATCCTGGTTGCCCGGATCCTCATCGTGGTGGCCACCCTGCTGGCCGTGTATCTCCTGCTCGACTACCGGCACAACCACGAGGTGTTGTGGCTCGCCACCACCTCCGGGGTCATCCTGACCGGTGTGTTCCTGGTCTCCAGCCTCGGCCAGATGTACTACTCGATGATGCTCATCCCCATCATGCTCACCGTGGTGCTGGACAAGTCGTTCGTCCGCAACTGGCCCGCCTGGTTGGCGGCCTACGGGTTCTTCACACTCGACTTCTGGGAGTCGGCGCGATGGCCGTACTACGGGCGCCTGCTGGAGTTCGCCCACCCCACGCTCGGATGGCTGTTGCTGCTCTGCACCGTGCTGGCGATCCTGCTGTGGCGTCGGACGGACCCGCGTCGGCACGAGCGGATCGCACCGGCCGCGGCGGCGGCGTAGCCTGCGGGCATGAGTGAGCGCACCGACACCCCCTCCAACACCCCGCACCCCTCCTTCACCCTCGATGACGCCGAGTGGCGCCGCAGGCTGACCCCGGAGGAGTACCAGGTCCTGCGCCGGGCGGGCACCGAGCGGCCGTACACCGGCGAGTACACCGACACCAAGACCGAAGGGGTCTACCGGTGCCGTGGCTGCGGGGCCGAGCTGTTCCGCAGCGACGCCAAGTTCGACTCCCACTGCGGCTGGCCCTCGTTCTTCACGCCGTTGGCCGGCGGGGCCGTCATCGAGCGGACGGACACCTCCCTCGGGATGACCCGGACCGAGGTGTTGTGCGCGAACTGCCACGGCCACCTGGGGCATGTCTTCTCGGGCGAGGGCTACCCCACCCCCACCGATCTGAGGTACTGCATCAACTCGGTGAGCATGACCCTCGAACCCGCCGAGGACTGATCAGGGCATCGAGGTGGCGAGCTGCTCGGCGCTGACCCGGGGACCGGTGAAGAACGGGATCTCCTCGCGCACGTGACGGCGCGCCTCGGTGCTGCGCATGACGCGCATGAGGTCGACGATCCGATCCAGTTGCGGGGCCTCGAAGGCCAGGAGCCATTCGTAGTCGCCGAGCGAGAAGGACGGCACGGTGTTGGCGCGGACGTCCGGGTATTCGCGGGCGGCGCGCCCGTGCTCGGCGAGGATGCGGCGACGCTCCTCGTCGGGGAGCAGGTACCACTCGTAGGACCGGACGAACGGGTACACGGAGATGTACGCGCCCGGTTCCTCCTCGGCGAGGAAGGCCGGGATGTGGCTCTTGTTGAACTCCGCGGGCCGGTGCAGGGCGGTGTTGGACCAGTAGGCGGTGCTGGCCCGACCCAGGATGGTGGTGCGCCGGAACTCGTTGTAGAACCGCTGGAGATCCTCCATGTGCTCGGCGTGGGTCCAGATCATGAAGTCGGCCTCGGCCCGCAACCCCGAGACGTCGTAGAGCCCGCGGACCACCACGTCCGTGTCGTCGAACCGCGCGAGGAACCGCTCGAGGTCAGCGGTGACCGCGGCCCGGTCCTCCCCCAGCTTCCCGGGGGTCACGGTGAAGACCGAGAACATGAGGTACCGGAGGGTCGAGTTGAGCTTCTTGTAGTCGAGGCGTGCCATGTCTCAATCCTGCCACCCTGCCGCCAGCCGCCGGGCCGCGGCCCGCGCGGAACCGATGCACGCGGGCACACCGACCCCCTCGGTCGCCCCTCCGACCACCTCCACCCCGGGGAGCCGGTCCGCCAGTACGGCCCGCACGTCCGCGATCCGGTCGGCGTGCGCCGGCCCGATCTCCGCGAGGGAGTCCTGCCAGCGCCGGACGCGGGAGTGCAGGATACTCGGCGCGGATCCGCACACGCCGGCCAGGGCGGATTCAGCCATCCGGGCGAGCGCGATGTCGTCGGCGAGGAGCACCTCGTCGTCGTCCAGTCGCCCGAACGACACCCTCACCAGGTGGCCGGGCCGGGTGTCGAGATGGGGCCACTTGCGACTGGTGAAGGTCATCGCCTTGAACGGCACCGGCTCGTCGGTGGCCACCAACACGCCGGACAGCTCGGGCAGGCCCAGCCCCCTGTCCACCTCCATCGCCACCACCGCGGACGAGGCCGTCCGGATGCCGGTCAGGCCGGTCACCGCGTCGTCCACTCCACCGGCCGCGGCCAGGAGCGGCGCGGCGTGGGGGACGGGGACGGCGACGACGACGAGGTCGGCCTCCTCGACCCATGACCCGCGTGCGCCGGTGACGGTCAGGGTGTAGCCGGTCTCTTCCCGATGGAGGGCGGTGCAGGCGGCCTGTGTGCGCACGCGCGCCCCCGAGGCCTCGATCAGCGACCCCACGAGTGTCCTGTATCCACCGTCCAGGGTGGCGAACACGGGTCCCGGGACGCGGTCACCCACGAGCTGACCTACAGCGTCGGTCAGCGTCGGGGCACCCCGGTCCAACACCTCGGCGAGTCCGGGGACCACCTGGCGCAGGCCGAGCCCCGAACTGGGCGCCGCGTACACGCCGCCGAGCATGGGGTCGACGAGTCGCGAGACCACCGCGTCTCCGAACCTCTCGGCGACCAGGCGGCCCAGCGAGACGTCGCCGCCTGGCTCCCACTCCAGTGGTGTGTCCCTCTCGCGGGCGGCGGCGTCCGACTCCGCGGGGGTCAGGACGCCGGTCAGGGCGGTCACGTCGGACGGCAGCCCCATGACGGTGCCGGGCGGCATCGGGACCAGCCGGCCGCCGGTGAGGATCGCCGGGCCGAGCGGGCCGGGATGGCGCAGGGCGTCGGTCAGGCCCAGCTCGGCGACGAGTTCGGATGCTTCCGGGCGACGGCCGATGAAGGCCTCGGCCCCAAGCTCCATAGGCCCGGACGGGAAGTCGACCGTGTGCAGCGCCCCGCCCGGGATGTCGGACGCCTCGAGCACCGTGATCCGGGCGTCAGGAAGGTCGAGGGCGAGCTGATAGGCGGCGGTCAGGCCGCTCAGGCCACCACCGACCACTGCGACTCGAGGCGCCACCCCTACTTCCCGCTCAGTTCGTGGACCAGCTCCACCACATGGGTCACGGCGCCCGGGTCGGTGGCGGGCAGGACCCCGTGCCCCAGGTTGAACACGTGGCCGCGGGCTCCGAGCTCACGCGCGCGCGAACCCTCGTCGAGGATCCGGCGGACCTCGGAGTCCAGGGCGGGGCGATCGGCGAACAGCATGGCGGGGTCGAGGTTGCCCTGGAGCACCTTCCCCGGCACCCGCCCGGCGGCGTCGTCCAGCGGGATCCGCCAGTCCACCCCGACCACCTCCGGACCGGCCTCCCCCATGGCGCCGAGGAGCTCCCCGGTGCCCACCCCGAAGTGCGTCCGGGGAACGGTGGAGATCACCTCGTCCGAGAAGATCCCGGCCGAATGCGGCAGCACCATCGAACGATAGTCGCGCAGGCTCAGCGCCCCCGCCCATGAGTCGAACAGCTGCACCGCGTCCACACCGGCGTCGATCTGGGTACGCAGGAACACCGTGGTCAGATCGGCCAACTTGGACATCAGCGCGTGCCAGACGTCGGGTCGGGAGTACATCAGGGACTTGGTGTGCTCGTGGTTGCGGCTGGGGCCTCCCTCGATGAGGTAGGAGGCCAGGGTGAACGGGGCGCCGGCGAATCCGATGAGCGCGACGTGCGGGTCGAGCTCGGCGATCACCAGGCGGACGGCCTCGCCGATCTTCTCGAGGCGGTCCGGTGTGAGGTCGGGCAGGGCGGCGACCCCGGCCTCGTCGCGGATGGGCGTGGAGACCACCGGCCCGGTGCCCGGGACGATGTCGATGTCCACCCCCGCCGCCGCGAGCGGGATGACGATGTCGGAGAAGAAGATGGCGGCGTCCACCCCGTGGCGCCTAACGGGCTGCACCGTGATCTCGCAGGTCATCTCGGGATCGAAACAGGCCTCGAGCATGGTGGTCCCGGCCCGGAGTTCGCGGTACTCGGGGAGCGAGCGTCCCGCCTGACGCATGAACCACACCGGGGTGCGGGCGGCGCCGGTGCCCCTGACTTCGTCGAGGTAGGGTCCGGTCCCGGCTCGTCGAGCCGTGGCGGGCCCGGCACCCCGGGAATCAGCGGACCTGGGATTCGAGGGCACATCGGAGTTCAGCACACCCCCATGGTCCCATGAGTCCATCACCGGGGCCCCTCACCCCACCCCGGTGGCAGACGGCGCGCCTCCTCGGGCCGCCGTCGGCCGGTCGCTAGCGTGAGGCCCTGTGAGCACATCGGTCAATGACGGCGAGCCCGAGGTCTTCCGGGAGGCGGTCGAGTCGCTGTCCCGGCTCGAGGTCCGCCCTGAGATCTCCGTCGGCCCGATCCGTCCGCCTCAGAGACTGGCGCCGTACAGTCACGCACTCGGCGTGGAGATCATTCCGCCCGGCGGGGACGATGTGCCCGAGTTCTCCGACGGCGACGCGTTCGGCCGTCTGATCCTCCTCCACGACCCCTCCGGGGACGACGCGTGGAACGGCACCCTCCGACTGGTCGCCTACATCCAGGCGGACATGGAGGCCTCGCTCGCCGGTGATCCGCTCCTGCCCCGGGTCGCCTGGAGCTGGCTCACCGAGGCCCTGGAGGAGGACGCCGGACCTTACACGTCCCTGGGCGGGACAGTCACCAGTACCGCCTCGGTGCGCTACGGCGACATCTCCGGGCCACCGCAGGCCCATCAGCTCGAGCTGCGCGCGTCGTGGACCGCACTCGACCCCGACCTGACCGGCCACGCGGCCGCGTTCTGCAAGACCCTCTCGCTCGCCGCCGGACTCCCGCCGGTCGGCGTGACGTCCCTACCCCGTCGGGCGTGAGCGGCCGACGTCGCGGCCAGACCCCGCCCGGGGCCCCACCG